>JBJOIB010000412.1:0-2574 GCA_046047375.1 Bacteroidota bacterium | reverse complement strand
TTCAGGTTACCCCAAAGAAGGAAACCATTATTTGAAAGAACCGTTTCTTCTGAGTTGTCGGCGAAGTGCTCTAGGATGTAGTAAGTTTCTGGAGCTACCGACCAAGTGTCATTCGCATAGTCTGTTAGGATATCGATTCGGCTCTGATCATAGGCATTCCAAGCCCCGATGTTTCCTAGAGTATTGTTTTGTGTAAAACCTTTGCTCAAATCCATCCGATAACCATCGATGTGGTATTCTTGAACCCAATAGCGCAAAACGCGTTTTGTAAATTCTTTGGTCGCCGGACTGCTGTGATCATAGTCGTAACCAACGTTGAAGTCATGACGAGGTGTTTCATTGAACCATGGATTTTCAGCTGTTGGTTGGCCATATGGACCAGCGTTTGGGTTGAAATACATTCTCACTTGCGGATTGCTTCCGAAGCTATGATTTAGCGCAATGTCCATAATAACGGCCATCCCGCGGTTGTGGCACTCGTCAACAAAGGTTTTAAATGACTCTTCATTGCCGTAGTACTTGTCGGGAGCGAAATAAAACGATGGGTTGTAGCCCCAACTAATATTTCCTTCGAATTCATTAACAGGCATTAGCTGAATGGCGGTAATTCCTAGGTTTTGAAGGTAATCAAGAGAGTCTGTTAGGGTTTGATAGTCATGGGCAGCAATCCAATCCCGAATCAAGAGTTCATAGATCACTAGGTTTTCTTTGTTCGGACGCTCGTAATCTTGATCGGTCCAATTAAATACAGGCTGGTTCGTTTGCAGCACAGACACAGCTTCTTGTCCGGTCTCATCGACGGGAAAGTCGAGAAGATTTGGATAGGTTGATTCTGGAATCCAAGGGTCATTCCAATAATCGAGGATTTTATCCGCATAAATATCCGCTATGCGCATGTTATCAGGGAGGATATGGTACTGAAATCTATACTCCTGCCCGGCGGTCAATCCATCCAGTTGAATCCAAAATCGCTGCCCGTCTGTAGTTGGGGTCATTAAGTAATTGAGATCGAATTGCCAATCATTGAAATCACCTACAACGAACACATGTTCTTTGTTGGGTGCATGAAGCTGCAAGACAACGGAAGAACCAGAAATATAGTTGATGCCATCGATGGTTCCCGCTGGCGCATTGGCTCCGATTTGATCAGGAAGAACAATGATGGTTAGTTCATCCAGAACTTCTTGGCTGCCATTGTTTGCAGTGAATTCGATGGAATACTGGCCTGGTAATGTTTCTGTGAAAGTGTAATCGATGGATGTTCCGGATGCAACAGAGGCCACTTCGGCACCATTTAGCAAAATGGATAAGGCTGCCACAGCAGAGCTTTGCGCGGCAATTGAAACCGATTCGCCTGGATTAATTGCCACACTGGTAACAGTTGGACTTGAGATTATTGCACTGAAGCTACCGTCTGAAATGGGGAAGAAAATATCTCCGCCATCAGCCTCCCTTCCAACGGAAGATCCGTTTTGATTTCGGAAAACCATGGCAAGTTCTAGAATATCTTCCCCTGCGGAGAGGTTATAAAAATCTGAAAGTGGCACTCCACCGAAGTTGAAAGAATGGATATTACCTCCCAGTGGAGTCATAAGAACCTGATTATCGGCAGTTCCCCAATTTCCGATGACATGCTGCCAATCGTTTCCGTTTGCAGAGTTTGTCGTTATTACTCCTGTATGGATATAAATAGGGATTACTCCTGTCAAGTCACCATTTCCTTGGGTGGCGTCGTAATACAAGGTAACGATATCATCTTGTGTTGGAAATGCAGGCTCTGTCCAAATGACCTGCGTGTAAGTCATTGTGTAACAAGCTGATAGTAAGAGAGATAGTATAAACTTTTTCATAATTGTCTGAAATGAGTCTCCTCAAATATAGTAGAAAGTGTCATTCAAACACTATCTATTCCTTGACAATTCTGACAATCCTGTCGAGCAGTTGGATAAAATAAACACCGGCAGGGTTATCGATCAAACTGATTTGATCGGTATTTGTCGCACGATCTACTACTTGTCCGTATGCATTGTAAACAATCCAGTCACCGAATTGATTAGCGTGCACCCAATTATTGGTTGGATTGGGGTAGAGCAGGAGTTGGTTGTTGCGGGAATTATTCACATACAGCATGTGATTAGATTCTCCTGGGGTTGGGCCTTCAAAGACGACCCATTCAGGATCTCCATCTTCATCACGTCCTAAGCTATTGTTCGGACTTAGCGTTCCCGAAAAAATCCGATCAGTAACCCTCCATGCGCCATTTTGCATATGAAGCAAGTAAAGGTACTCACCAGAGTTAGAAATTTTGAAGTCAGCGTGCCAGGAGCTTTGGTTATTTTGGCCGTCGCACCAAATTAGTTTAAATCCATTTCCAGAGATAACGGAGTTGACGGGGGTGAACAATTCAGGGACGTCGAGATTGTCAGTAATTCTGTAGTTGTTTAATTGCAAGCCTGTTGGGAGGGTGTTGTAGAGTTCAAGCCAGTCATCGAATTCGTTGAATTCGTCTGAGATTGTCGACGTATTTGCTCCTGAGAGTTCGTTGAAGAGGAGGGGAGACGATCCTTGGGACGT
>JBJOIB010000411.1:0-6491 GCA_046047375.1 Bacteroidota bacterium | reverse complement strand
AAATCCAGTCCATCAATCAATTCTAGATTATCTTGCCAAGTCTCTGCTGGAAGCTGAGTATCGATGCGGTAAAGAGTAATGTCAAGGTCACCTCCCACGAAATAGAGATATCGCCCTGAAGGACTAAAACAATAGGCGGCAACTAATTCATCAAAAAAATCGTTGTTGATCAATTCAACCTGACCTGTAGCTTGGTCGAAATGAAGCACATTGCCGCGAATGGCGAATTTATCACCACGCTGCGAAAGAGACAGTACAGAACTTTCTACGAGTCCATTTAGTGACAGGTTCACCGAAGAAACAACTGGCGGTGCAATTCCATCAGCACTTACGAGATGAGCGTGAAATACCTCCTCATCGAAGTCGTAATATAGCAACCAAAAATCCACAAGATTGCAGTGGGTTACTGAAACGAATGTCTCAGATCCAATGGGCTCAATCATGACATTTTTCACGTCCGTCATTCCACCCAAGCCATTGTTCAATTCATTATCAAGAATTGAATATCTCAAACCTTCATTGGAAATGGCTTCAGAGGCGGAATTAGAAAAGAGGTAAGTCAAATTTTCTGAACCCGGAACTTCAATGAAAAGCGTTCCCATGTAGCATGAAAGATCATAAATAAAATTGCTATTCGGAATGATTTCAAAATTACCGTTATGCACTTGGTTTCCATCGGTTGCATAGCGCAAATTCCCTGCGCCGTCACAGATGGTGGTTCTGTTATGACCTGAATTACCAGTAAAAGGAGGTTGCTCAGCAATAACATTGTTTGCTGCGTTTCCATTAAAATCAAATCCAAATGCTTCGCCACTTGTATTGTTCCAAAACTGAAGATTCGCTTCAGCGCCGGATATACAATTTCCAACAGCAACATTTCTGGTATGCGTATCGGTGCAAATACCATTCGAAATAATATGCACGATGGAGTTTATTCCCGGGTCTGCGAGCATTACTTGTGCATTGGCACTTGTGGAAAACGTAGTTCCATTCAATTGCCACGTGTGTGTATTGGGCCCTTCTTGACCGAAAAGATCGACGGTGGCGCCTACTGGCAAAACATCGGATGGAAGGGCAAAGTATGCATCAACAGGACAAATCACAGTGATATTGTAAATAAGCTCTTGCGCACAACCTGGATCAGAAGATTCGAAAACCCCCATCACTTCATATGAGCCCTGCGTGTTTTCAGAGAATGTAAAACTTGAGCCTGAGCCAGCCAGTTCCTCATTAACAAACCAAGAGGCACTCACACCTGCTGGCAAAGATGAAATGAACAATATCTCATCACCTGCGTTCATGGTATCTCCAGAGGTGAGCACTTGCACTGTAAACGGCTCTGAACAAGGTGTAACACACCGATCTCCTTCCAAAAGCGAAGCGCGTGCTTCTAAAAGCGCTGCCAGCATGCGGTCGGCCTGGCCTTGGGTAAATTGTTTGAAGCAAATCAAGCTCGAATAGTCCATGAAATTATCCTCTTCATCTACCTGATCTCCTATGCCTCCGAGGCTTACAGGACGAAACGGATTGTTCTCTGAGAGGTCATCTTCATCCGTATCACAGGAATTGGTTCCATCGAAGCAAAGAAAAGCAAACGTAACATTGTCAGGAGGAGTATCGCACACGCGGTCGCCGGAGGTGAGACAATTATCGTTTGGACAACCGTTTTGAAAGGTGTGATAAAGTCCGAGGTAGTGACCTATTTCATGAATATGCACCTTGCTATTTTCATCTGACGCCCCAAAATAAGCAGCTTCACAAACGACACCGTCGTTGGTCATGCCATGGCTATCTGGAAACGTAGCGAATCCAATGACACCCGTTTGATCGGGTTCTCGGGTGATTTCATTCACTACCCAAATATTGAGGTACTGGAGAGGATCCCAGCGGCTTACATCTTTCAGCGCCTGGTCTTGCGAGGGCACAAGCATGTTTGTTAACGGTGATGCAACTCGAACAATCCCGGTGGTAAACTCCCCATTGGGGTCTGTTCCTGCAAGGCAAAAACGGATACCCACATCCACCCCGTTGGGAGTGATATAGTAACCGGCATTGGCAAAGGCATCGTTCAGCTGTTCAATGGCCATCTCTACCTGTTCGTCGGAGATGTTTTCGTCACCATTCTGGTGGATGATGTGAACAACAACCGGAATTGTGTATTCATTCATTCGAAGAGACGACATCCCTTGAAGGGTACGGGCATGAATACGATGGTTCATTTCCTGCTCTTTCAGTCGATGGGCGGGATCAGAGCACAGTGACTCATGAAATTCATCAAATCCACAATAGTGTTGCGCTGACGCTGCCATAGCGAATAGCGACGCAAAGAAAAGTAGGGCAGTTTTCATAAAACATCGTTTTGGTCTGTTTAAATATAAATACAAATCGAAAAAAGTCACTCTGTCACGTCATATTATTATTACATGACAACTTTGGAATAAAAAACTGCCATTTTTTCAGATTTGATTCATTTCGGGGCTCTGGCATATCGATTGAAAGGTGGCACGCAACAATTGATAAAGAAACAATCACAGAACAATGAGCAAGATAATAGGCATCGACCTCGGTACAACCAACAGCTGTGTATCAGTAATGGAAGGTAACGAACCGGTTGTAATTGCGAACAGCGAGGGCAAACGAACAACGCCATCTATGGTAGCATTTGTTGACGGGGGTGAGCGAAAAGTAGGTGATCCTGCTAAGCGTCAGGCCATCACCAATCCAACAAAAACCATTTATTCGATCAAGCGTTTCATGGGTCAGAGTTATGACGAGAGCAAACGCGAAGCAGATCGGGTTCCCTACGAAGTAGTTAAAGGAGACAACAATACAGCACGCGTGAAGATTGACGATCGTCAATATTCAGCGCAGGAAATTTCAGCGATCATTCTTCAGAAAATGAAGAAAACAGCAGAAGATTACCTTGGACAAGAGGTAACCGAGGCTGTGATTACCGTTCCGGCATATTTCAACGACGCCCAGCGTCAGGCTACCAAAGAGGCTGGCGAGATTGCGGGATTGAAAGTAAAGCGCATCATCAACGAGCCAACGGCAGCAGCTCTTGCTTATGGTCTCGACAAAAAGAATGTAGATCAGAAGATTGTGGTATTCGACTGTGGAGGTGGTACCCATGACGTTTCCATTTTGGAATTGGGTGATGGAGTATTTGAAGTGCTTTCTACAGATGGAGACACCCATTTGGGTGGAGACGACTTCGACCAGGTGATCATTGATTGGTTGGTTGCTGAGTTCAAATCAGAAAACGGAAATATTGACATTAGCCGTGATCCGATGGCGATGCAACGCTTGAAAGAAGCAGCGGAAAAGGCGAAGATTGAGCTTTCAAGCACCACATCTACCGAAATCAACCTTCCGTACATCATGCCGGTAGACGGTATTCCGAAACACTTGGTTCGTTCGTTGAGCCGCGCGAAATTCGAGCAATTGGCTGATGAATTGATCAAGCGCACCATTGCTCCATGCGAATCAGCGATGAAAGCAGCCGGTTTGAGCAAATCAGACATCAACGAGGTGATTCTTGTTGGAGGATCAACACGTATTCCGGCGATACAAGAAGCAGTAAAAGCATATTTCGGAAAAGAACCTTCAAAGGGAGTGAATCCTGACGAAGTTGTTGCCATCGGCGCAGCCATTCAAGGAGGTGTATTGACCGGAGAAGTGAAAGACGTGTTGTTGCTTGATGTGACTCCACTTTCATTGGGAATCGAAACCATGGGAGGTGTGTTCACCAAGTTGATTGACGCTAACACCACTATCCCGACCAAAAAATCGGAAACCTTCTCGACCGCTTCAGACAACCAGCCATCGGTAGAAATCCATGTGTTGCAAGGAGAGCGCGCCATGGCACGCGATAACCGCACCATCGGCCGTTTCCACTTGGATGGATTGCCACCTGCACCTCGTGGAATTCCTCAGATTGAGGTAACCTTCGACATCGATGCCAACGGTATCATCCACGTTAGTGCTAAAGATAAGGCGACCAACAAAGAACAATCTATTCGCATTGAAGCATCGTCTGGTCTTACCGATGATGAAATCAAGCGCATGAAGCAGGAAGCGGAAGCAAATGCGGAAGCAGACCGCAAGATGAAAGAAGAGGCTGACACCATTAACAAAGCAGATAGCACCATCTTCCAAACCGAGAAATCGTTGAAAGAATACGGTGATAAGATTCCGGCCGATAAGAAGCAAGCGATTGAAGGTGCTTTGGCTGAATTGAAAACTGCTTATGAGTCGAAAGACATCCCGGCTATCAACGCTGCTATGGACAAAGTGAACACCACTTTCCAAGCTGCAAGTCAGGATATGTACAACGCTTCACAAGCCGCGGGAGATGCCGGTGGACAAGAGGGCGGAAATACCGCAGACACTGAAGTTACCGACGTTGACTTTGAAGAAGTAAAAGACGACAAGTAATAATGGTTTAAACCATTGAAAAGCCTCCGAAAGGGGGCTTTTTTTTTTAGCTTCTGATTCGATTGAACACGGCAGATGCAGCCATAGATAAGACAAGTGCTCCGGCCACCACTGCAAGGGATGTGAGGGATGAAATATGGTAAAGCGGTGCGATGACCATCTTAAGGCCGATAAAGGACAAAATGACTGCAAGGCCATACTTCAAAAGCGAAAAGGCGTTGACCGCATTGGCGAGTAAGAAAAACAACGACCGCAACCCCATCACAGCGAAGATGTTTGAGGTAAACAGGATGTCAGGATCATCAGGAGCAACCGCAAACACTGCTGGTATTGAGTCAACAGCGAAAAGCAAATCCGTGAATTCCACCATGAGCAAAGCCAAGAACAATGGAGTCATAAACTTCACTCCATTCTTTACGGTAAAGAAACGCTCACCATCAAATTCATCTGTTACATTGAATCGTCGACGAATAAACCCTATAATTCTATTTCCATTTGCCGAATCGGGTTTTTCTTTGTGAGGAAGCACAGATTTAATCCCTGAGTAGATCAAGAAAATGCCAAACACCAAAAGCAATGCATTGACCTCCATTTCATGTCCGTTCCAGCTGAACACAGGTAAGTACGTTAGTTTCAGCAATCCGACGCCTCCGAAAATAAAGATTGCTCTCATGGCTACCGCCCCTATCACTCCCCAATAGAGGACCTTGTGCAATAAACGTTCAGGTACTTTGAACGCATTGAATACAACCAAAAAAACAAATAAGTTATCTACTGAAAGAGCTTTTTCGATCCAATAGGCAGTTTGGTATTTCGCAAAACGATCGAGGGCTATGTCAGGGGCAGAAGAATAATAAATGTAGGCACTGAATCCCATGGAGAGGCTTATCCAAACCAGCGACCAAACCAATGCCTCCCGCGTTGAGACCTGGTGGGCTTTTTTGTTTAAGACGCCCAGGTCCAACACCAGCATGAGAGCTACAACAACTAAGAAAACAGCGTACATACAACTTCGATCAATTGGCGGCAAAGTTGAAACTAATTTGGGAACTCAGATGAAATTAAACGCGCGAGTCCATTTGAATTAAGAAATTTTGTTTTCTTTGTTCGCGTAACCAATTAAATGACCTTAAATATGCTAAAGGAATTCAAAGATTTCGCCATGCGTGGCAATTTGGTAGACATCGCCGTTGCGTTTGTAATGGGAGCTGCCTTTAACACTGTAACAGGTTCTTTCATCAATGGATTAGTAATGCCATTGGTAGGAATGATTTTCCAAGTGGGTGATTTGGCTCAAGCGAAAATGATTTTATCAGAAGCTGTGCTAGACGCCGAAGGAAATGTTGTAACACCTGAGTCAGCTTTGATGTATGGTGATTTCATCGGTGCTGTTATTAACTTCATCATCATCGCGTTTGTGATGTTCATGGTGGTTAAAGGAGTTAATAGCTTGAAGAAGAAAGAAGAAGCAGCTCCTGCGGCTCCTCCTGCCCCAACGAAAGAAGAAGTTCTTTTGGGCGAGATTCGCGACTTGCTGAAGAAATAAGGTTTGAAACCGCTCGAAAAAGGTCACCCGCAACGGTGGCCTTTTTTTTTCGCTTTTTCACCATCCGTGATACTTCCGAAATCAATTCTACCCGAAGTGAACTAACTTTGCGGCCCATTGTTGTTGAAGCGGATGGACGAGATTCGGTATAAACGGTTAAGTAAAATTGTACTAGGAGCATTGCTCGCCATAAGTGCTTTATGCGCTGTTTTGGCTTCGCAGTTGGGGTTCGACTATGATTTCGAGAATTTTTTCCCTCAAGATGATCCGGAGACAGAGTTTTTTCGTTCGTACCGACACCATTTTGAGAGTGACAATGACTTTGTAATCGTTGCAATAGATCGACAGCAAGGTATTTTCGAGTCTGATTTCATTGAGCGAGTTGACTCCTTGGTGACAGTGCTTGAGTCACTTCCGAATGTAGATACGGTTATCACTCCTACCAGGATGACGATGCCCATGCGTGATCCTTTCATTGGAACCCTATTTGAGAAGCCTCTTTTGCGGT
>JBJOIB010000410.1:0-5199 GCA_046047375.1 Bacteroidota bacterium | reverse complement strand
CTAACTACATGCAAGAAAGTGGATTCATTCACCACCTCATAGAAAAAACCAAGATAGCCGCACTCAATGATGAAGCCTATAAACTATTCGGAACAAAAAACAAAGACGAGCTTGAAGCGCACTTTGTTCAGGTCTTTAAGACGTATGGTCATCAAGTTATCAAATCGATTGTTACTTCCTTTCTACGTGGAGAACTGATGACTGAGGTAGAGCTGCCTTTGCAGAATTTGCGAGGCGAAGAGCTCTATGTGAAAATCAGAACCACCATTAACAAGGGCCGCATTCCATCGTTTACAGCCTCTTTCATCGATCTTACCGCCATTAAACGGTCGGAAGAGGAGGTTGCGAAGGTGCTCGAACGTCTTGAAACAACTGTTGAAGATAGAACCGCAGAGTTATCAGCCGTCAATCGCCTTCTTAAAGACGAGGCCGAGGCACGCGACCGTATCAATGGTGCGCTGCGGGAGAACTACATCCAGATGACTGAGAGCATCATCGCTGCGAAGCGCATTCAACAATTGCTTTTGCCTTCCACCAGCAGTATTCTGCGCAGCTTCGCCGATGCCTTTATCTACATGCGTCCAAAGGATATTGTAAGTGGTGACTTCTATTGGTTTCACCGCGATGAACAGCATTGTTGGATAGCTTGCGTTGATTGCACCGGACATGGCGTACCGGGGGCCTTTATGAGTATGATCGGCGCTAAGCTTTTGTCGCAAACAATCGTAGAAAACAGGGTGCATGATCCCGGAATCGTACTTCAAGCCATCGACTATTACGTTGTAAGCGAGTTGAAGCAACACGATGTGAACACACAAGTGAGTACTGGAATGGATATCTCCCTCTGCCATTTCGACTTTGAAAACCGCAAAGTTTCCTTCGCCGGAGCTTTCCACCAGTTGTACCATGTGCATGAAGGACACCTAGAGGTTCACAAAGGAAATCGGTATTCCTTGGGGGGCACGTTCATCATGGAGAACAAAGAATTTACAACCCGTGAACTGGACTTTTCTCCTGGCGATACGTTCTATTTATGCACCGATGGTTTCGTAGATCAATTCGGCGGAAACAACGTAAAAAAGTTCACCAAACGGAGATTGCAGGAATTGATACTCAACATGCAAGGTCAATCGATGTACGATCAGGAATTGCGTTTAAAAAGCGAATTTCAGGATTGGAAAGGTGCCAATCCACAAATAGACGACATCCTCGTTATCGGATTGCAGGTATAATCTGCTTAGAACTCCTGTCTACCGCGCATTCTCAACAACATCCTCCACCAAAGAGCTGCCTTTGTTAAGTGCATGTATTGTGTTGGCTCACCGCCGAAGCTTTTGAAAAAAGTGGCTACACCCGGAATCATGCTACCTTCGAAGTCGAACACCTGGCAACCTTGCTTTTGGGCTAACAAGAGTGCTTCGTGCAAGAGCAGCGACATTCCGCCCGCGTTGGCATTTCTATCAGCCCCACCCATGAGGTAGTAAAAAACAGAAGCGTCAGCCACGAACACACCTGCAGCGATGGTTGAATTTCCGATGGTTGTGCCCAAGAATTTGGCATTGCTCGCACTTCCCAGCTCACTCACTGCACCTGTTTGCACCGTAAATCCTTTCGCTTCAGCCGAAAGCTGCAATATGCGCAAAGCTTCTTGCGGTTGCACAGTCTGCACCGTTGCGTGGGCAGCTACAGCTTGTTTAATGAGCTGCTTCCTTTTCTTGGAAATTTGTGCAGTTGGGTCGCCAGTTAGGATGATGCGATAGGTCAGTTTGTGATTCAACTTCCACTTCCGAGAAGGCAATTGAACCCGTGCATCGATATCGGGTGGGAGCGCAACATCTATGATCCATTCAGGGCGGTTGTTGAGCCACTCAAAAACAGCAGCAACAACATCATTCATGGCAACAGCTTGTTTTCCTTCATGCGTCATGAAGAGCGCCATGTGCGGATGGAGACGCGGGTTGGCCAAAGATGGGATTCCTTTCAGTGAGAGCCGTTGCACGTTGAAAAACGCTACACACGTGGTACTTTGCTTGACCACCAATCGCATGGTATTCTCGCCGGCGGCTCGGATGAGTGCGGGAGAATGAAACACGCCTCCCTCCTGCTCTGCAATAAGGAGTTCAGATGAAGAGGCGATATGTATGCTGAGTAGGGTCATGGAAGATTCGAGGGCTGTGGTATTGGAACTTGGAATTGGGTGGGGTTATTGTGAAAGCGTATGCATGGATTATTTCGTATTATTCTTATCCGCAAAGTG
Organism: Bacteroidota bacterium; assembly: GCA_046047375.1. GTDB lineage: Bacteria > Bacteroidota > Bacteroidia > Flavobacteriales_D > Sanyastnellaceae > RI-182. Next base: position 2,942 of record JBJOIB010000410.1, on the reverse strand, counting down.
TAAAAAACCACTCAAACCCGCTCGTAAACCGCCACTAACGCTCGTTCTTCGACCTCCCACATCAGTTCAGAAGCTGCTCGTTTAAGACCAGATGCGAATACCGAAATATCTGCATCTCGCAATTCTTCTACCTTATTGCGGATGGATTCAGGAGTGTACTCATCGAGCACCCAACCAATTTGATACTGTTCAATCAAAGTCCTGCAATCAGGCAGGTTGTTGGATACTATTGGAATTCCAGCCTGTATGTACTCAAACAACTTATTGGGCAGACAATACAAATAACTTAAACAGGTAGGCCGAACGGAGAGTAGACCAACATCGGCACTTGCTGTATGTTCGAGAACTTGATTGTAAGGAACTGCGGGCATGTAGTGAATGTTGGGACATCGCTCGGCTGCAGCTAGCACTTTGTCGAGAAAAACACCATACCCCATGCACACGAGGTGGGCACCAGAGATACCTTCAAAAGCCTCTACTGCCTCTTCCAATCCACGGTTGTACGTGAAAGCTCCTTGGTAAAGGAAAATTCTTTCATGAGCTGGTATGTTGAACTTCTCCCGGAACAAGTTCTTTTTTGGGGCCTCCCCCATTTGGTGCGGGACATTGCGCACCAACCAAACGTCTTTGACTCCGTATCGGTCCTTGTACGCTTGCGCGATGCTCGGGCTAACGGTGATAACCTCTTCTGCTTTGTGAATGAACAATGATTCGAATCGACGCACCAGCCAGCGCTCAAGTTTTGATCGTCCATTGCGCTCACCTTCAAATTCGTGGCAGTCGTATACCAGCTTCAGCTTGGGGCGAAAAAATTTTGCGACCACTCCTATTCCAAAAGCCTCGATATCATTGCAGTGCCAGATATCATACGATCGATAATCCCGCACGACTTTGTAGATGATTTCCATGAATTTGATGAGCCCGAACAAAGTTCCTTCCGGAAGGGTCATTGTTTTCAAAGCGATGCGTTGAACCGGCACCCCATCTTTTATTTCACTCGCTGGAACATTCCCTTTGAGTAACGCCACAACCGTCAGATCGTAGTTATTCTCGAGCAATGTGCGTGCAATTTTATACACTCGATTGTCGGTGGTGAAATTGTTCAGCACCACATTGGCCACCTTCAACTTCTGTTTATTCATTTTTCAAGGCAGATAAAAACCGCAAAGTAATAAGAACATTGAAGATGAAGTAAATCACCTTGGCGGCAACAAAAACGGCGATAGCAGATTTAGCATCCAATCCGGCAAACCACGCAGCGAGCAGTGCTATGAGGATGAGCGCAAAGTGCAATGCATCCAGCAGAAGAATTTGCTTTTGCCGACGGATACGGTGCATGATGAAAGAGAGCGATGATGCCGTAAAATTGGCCGCAAACCAAAACACCAAAATGCGCAAGTATTCAAGCGATTCGTACCATTCTTGTCCGAATATAACAGCCATGGTCTTATCAGGCAGCAGCCACACCACGGCAATTATAGCAAATCCCAGCAGTAGAAATTGACGCAGGCTGCGCACATAGTATCCTTTTAATTCGTTGTCATCAATTTCCGTTATGCGTTGAAAATACACTTGAGAAAACGAGTTTGCTATCATTGAAAGCGGTCCGAGCACCACTCTACGTGCGAGCCCCATGAAACCGATCACGATCAATCCGGGTTCACCGTACAAAGCACCGAACAATGCTATATGCGACCATTGCGAAAGTCGGTTCAAAAGAGTACCCGGCGCTGAAAATCGCGGATAATCTTTGTACTCCAATGCTACTTCACGCATGCGTTTCTTATCGAATACAAGGGTTCTAGCTTCATTGGATCGCTTAAATTTCCACCAGGCATATCCCGCAGATACTGCATGTCCGGCACTTACTGCTGCACTTAATCCAATTCCACCTTGAATTAACTTTGAAAATCCAACCTTTAACGGCTCACTAATCAATGAAAACAACGTTTTTGATGTAGCTACAGTTCTATAGGTTTTCAATCTTCCGAACCAATACTGCAAACCTGTAGTTACAGCAAAGAGAAAGACCACGGGACCGGTAAGCCAGAGTACAGATGGCATTTGTGGATTTCCTAATGCGATGGAGATTGGGTTTGCGAATACGAGCGTGAGGACGGCGATGGCCACTGAAAACCAGAAGGCTACTCGAAAAACAAGTCGCAGCAGTTGATAGGCATCTTGATGATCCTTCGGCAACATAATCGCGGCTTCGTATCGTCCGGCGGCTACTACGCCCAAAATCCCTAGGAGCATGGCGAAATGCTCCAGTGTGGCGAAGTCTTCAGGGGAATAGAGTCGGGAAACAATAACCGAGAAGGCGAGGGCGATTATCTGACCGAGAGCTGTGCCCGTCATCAGTGTGAGCACATTTTTAAAGAAGTCAGACCTTTCCCGCACCTTTATGCCTGCTCTTTTTTAACACGTTCTTTGAGGGCGCGATCGGCTGCGGCGTATATACGCTCGATGATATCAACAACCTTTAGTCCTTCCAAGGCATTGGTGGTGATTTGATTCCTTCCAGCCAGCGTTTCAACGACGTTTTCGATGACATAGCCATGATTCGCTGCCGAGCCTTTGTAGTGGCCGTAGTCATTTGCCGGATTCGACGCTCTTAATTCGGGCATTTCGTAATCGCGGATGTCTACGTACTCCACTTCGTTCATGTATTGACCGCCAATTTTCACTGTTCCTTTTTCGGCAACGATGGTCATTGAACTTTCGTAGTTCTTGCGATCTACAGCCGTGCTGAAGCTGAGGCTTCCTATTCCGCCGTTGACGAAATCAAAGCTCACATAGCCGCTGTCTTCGAAATCGGTGTTGTGTTGGTGTCTGAAATCACGGAAACGGGCTTGAATGTTATCGATATCGCCAAACAGCCAATACATGATATCGAGGAAGTGTGAGAACTGCGTAAATAGGGTTCCACCATCCAGTTTCAT
>JBJOIB010000409.1:0-8422 GCA_046047375.1 Bacteroidota bacterium | reverse complement strand
CGACCAACGATCGCCCGAAAGGCAGCTTACGGCGTTTACACCTAATCCCGATCCGTTGTCGAGCCGCTGCATGCCACTCTCCCGGTAAATGGCTACGCCTTGTTTGAGGGTTGCTACAAACATCGTCCCGTCTTCGCCCTGGTAAAAGTCAAAGACCACTGCACCAGCATCCATATAGCGCGGGTGAGTAACCAACGCATCTCCTTGCAAATACAAAACTCCTTTGCCATAGGTACCAACGAGCAAATCTCCTTCCCGATCAACAAAAAGTGTATTGGCGTAAACCCGGCTGGAGGGCAGCGAATAAAGCATTGATTCTCCAGACGGATGAATCAACACGACACCGTTATCACAAGCGGCAGCTACCCTGTTGTTATAAACGCATAAGTCGAAAACAGACTCATGCTCCAATTCTTCGTCCCATCGCCCCTGCAGCAGATTCTCGGCACTGTACAAGCCTGCATCGGTGCCAACCCAATACCTGCCGGCAAATTTCAACAGCGCCTGAATGGATTTTTCACCCATACCCTCCGATGGTGTAAACGATTGTCCATCAAAAATCACTACCCCTCGCTGAGTGCCAATAATCATGCGGTCTCCGTCGGGGAGCAAAGCCATAACCCGCTCGTCAGGTAAGCCGTCTGCACTGAAATACGACCGAAAAGAAACACCGTCAAAACATGAAAGTCCACCATTGGTCGCAATCCAAAGTCGACCTCTGAAATCCTCAGCAACAGCATTTACCTGTGATTGCGGAAGACCATCTCGCAGGGTATATTGGTCGAGTTGGAAAAGTGATTGTGAGGTCACAAGCACTGGCAGCATAACAAACATCAACAGAAGACGGATTGCTGCCACTAAAGCCTATTTTTTAAGTTGTTTCTTCAGAGAAAGGCGTGTACCTGCCGGCGGTTGTGCATTCGGTGGTAAATTATTCTTCTTCAACAACTTGCTGTACTTGATTCCGTATGTATTCGACACATCCATCAAGGTTTCACCCTCTCCCAACACGTGCCAATCTTCACTTCCTTGGTTTCTTTTTGGTTGGATGTACAAGCGTTGTCCGGGAACAGGTGCTCCATGCTTGTCGAGGTCGTTGTACTTCCATATCTGCCAAGGCATTAAGTCCAATTCTTTCGCAATGGACTCATAGGTATCGCCTTCCTTCGCGGTGATGTATTTGATTCGGTTAGCCGACAAGGCTATTTGCCGATGATTGGCTACAGTTACATCCGGTAGTTTTTCGTTTTTATCGAACAACCCTCCGGCTTTTTTCCTTTCCTTTTTCGAAACAGTAGGCTCCACTTTTCCTTGATCGATAAGGCGTGTGCCTTCATCGTCATACGCTTGCAAGCCGAAATCTTCAATGAGTCCGATGAGCAAATCGGGGTACTTCGGATTGGTGGCATATCCGCATTTCTTCAATCCTTTCGCCCATCCTTTGTAATCTAGAATATCAAGCTCAAACAAGCTGGCGTAGCGTGGTTTTTTGAGAAAAACAGAGTGATCCTCGAATGACTCGTGCGCCGAATCGTATTTACGGAAGCACTCTCCTTTCGCATCATCATCGTGATACACTTTTTTTCCCTTCCAATCGTGGCATTTGATTCCAAAATGGTTGTTTGCCTCACGAGCGAGTTCGCTATTTCCATCGCCACTTTCAAGGATGGCTTGCGCAAGGGTAATGCTGGCCGGAATGCGATGGATGGCCATCTGGCGCACAGCCTCATCTTTCCATTGGTCAATGTACTGCGATCTAGTCAGTCGTCCTTCACCTGCCCAGGAGCTGAAAACCAGTGTCAACGAAACGAATGTCAGTAAGTAGCGATGCATACGTACACAATTTCTCTTGGTACGAAAATAAACGCTGACTTGGTTGGGATTATTGGAACATTCTGGAATTACAAACAACCCAGTGTTCAATCCATCTGACGTACCTGAGCTGTATCTCCTTCCGCGGTTAGAAAATACCATGTGCCCACTTCGTGTCCCATATCAAACTGACCAACAATACGCGGTTTTCCGTTCTCAAAGTTCACGATATAGTCACCGTCCTGACTGCCGTCAACATAAAAATGCCTGCTCCAAAGGGTGCTATCCGGGAAAAAACTCTTCCATTCCCCTACACGCTCACCTTCTTCAATGCGGCCTTCTGAGAGGAGCGCCCCATTCGGGTGATATGTTTTTTCGATGCGATTCATTGAATCCGTTGCTGCAAAGATGTACTCCACGCGTTTGACCCCTGAAGGATAAGTTTCTCTCACGTGCGATTCAGGCGTTTGTCCGCAGGCTGATAGTACAACAGCGAGGAAAAGAATACGTTGGTTGGTCATGGTTCTTATTTCTTGCGATCAATGGTGTAATGAACGAGAGCTGCGAGTGATTGTTTGGCAGGGCTCTCCGGAAAAACAGAGATCAACTCAAGTGCCTCCCGAGTGTATTCCATCATCCGTTCAGTAGCATACTGCAATCCGTTACTTCGTAAAACAAAGTCAACCACTTCCTGAACTTTTTTAGGATTTTCATTGTGGTTCTTCACCAGATTGATCACCTTCCTTTTTTCTCCTAGAGGCGCATTGTTAAGCGCATATATCAAAGGAAGGGTCATCTTGCGTTCTTTGATGTCGATTCCCGTAGGTTTTCCAATGTCTTCAGCCGATCCGTAGTCAAATAAATCGTCCTTGATTTGAAAAGCAATTCCCACTTTTTCTCCAAAAAGACGCATACGCTCCTGGTTGTCTTTTGAGCATCCTGCACTGGCCGCACCCGCTTCGCAACACGCAGCAATCAGCGAAGCTGTTTTCCGGCGAATGATTTCAAAATAAATTTCTTCTGTGATATCCAGTTTTCTCGCCTTCTCAATCTGCAGCAGTTCCCCCTCGCTCATCTCCCGCACCGCTTGACTTACTATGCGCAAGAGTTCAAAGGCTCCTTTCTCAACAGACATCAATAAGCCCCTACTCAGCAAGTAATCGCCCACCAACACCGCAATCTTGTTTTTCCAGAGCGCATTGATAGAGAAAAACCCGCGGCGCTTGTAGGCATCATCCACAACATCATCATGCACCAGGGTTGCCGTATGCAGCAACTCAATCAGTGAGGCCGCGGTGTAGCCTGTTTCTTTTACATCGCCAAAGAGCTTTGCTGATAAAAAAACAAACATCGGACGCATTTGCTTGCCTTTGCGCTTGATGATATAGTGCGTTATTTTATCCAAAAGAGGGGTGTTGCTCTTCATGGATTGCTTGAAATGCTCCTCAAAGTGTTGCATTTCAGGTAAAATCGGCGCTTGTATTTGACTTACGGTAGTCATTGGGCGGTAAAGTTAGCGGAATTCCATATTCGTTTATGTGATTCCAAAAAACTCCGGTTCGAATTTTCCACTTCCATCATCTCTATCAATTTTCAACAAGCAGCAAGTCAATAATTGCATGTTCTTTATCGCACGCTTCGAGATAAAGAAAGTAACTTCGCGATTGCTAATAACATAACTTACGCAATCGAAATGAAGTTCTATCACATTCTTTCAATCCTCACAGGATTGTTTCTTTCCTCATCCATGATCGCTCAGATTCCATGTTCGGAAGGGTGCGGAAAAGTTCACTGCATGGGACTAATCGGACTCAGTGAACCTCACCCTTCGTTCACACCTCCGCCTGCAGGTTTCGTAGCTGGTGCTGATCGCGATGTGGTGATTACCGTGAATTACAACGGATTTACACCCCAGGCCCAAGCGGCTTTCCAATACGCGGTTGATATTTGGGCATCATTGCTCACTTCAACAGTTCCAGTTGTTATTGATGCCACGTGGGAAGATATTCCAGGCACTGTGCTTGGTTATGCCGGCGCTACCGGTTACTGGCAAAATTTCTTAGGTGCCCCGCAAAACAACATGCTTTATCCTTCGCCTTTGGCGGATAAACTGGCCGGATTTAATTTGGAGCCGGGAGCAGCCGATATCGAAGCCGCGTTTGACAGCGGTACGAACTGGTACTTCGGTACAGATGGAAATCCAGGTACGAACCAATTCGATTTTGTCTCTGTCGTTCTGCACGAGTTAGGACACGGTTTGGGTTGTGCCGGAAGTGCAGGGTATGAAAACGGACTCGGTTTCTTTTATTTCAACAACCCATCCATCTACGATACATTTGTAGAGAACGGATCCAACCAATCGATTCTGAGCTTTCCAGACAACACCACAACCCTCGGAAATCAGCTTACCGGAAACAACCTCTTTTGGAACGGTGCTAATGCCGTTGGAAACAATGGGGGAACTGATCCAAAAATGTACGCTCCATCTCCATGGTCAGGTGGTTCAAGCTATTCACACGTAGACGAAAATACCTACGCTGTCGGGAATCAAAACTCTTTGATGACCCCATTCATCGCGCCGGGTGAAGCGATTCACACCCCGGGTCCGATCATTATGGGCCTTATGGCCGATATCGGGTGGACTGTTGCTGAACCTGTTGATTGCACCGACAACATCGTATATTTTTCTCTTCTCACCGATTGTTATGGTTCTGAAACCGACTGGGAGATAACGAACGCTTCAGGTACCGTTGTTGCCAGCGGAGGCCCTTATGCCAATGCGCCAAATCAGTTTGATTTTGAGTTGTGCTTGCCTGACGGATGTTATACGCTAACAGTGTATGATTCTTACGGTGATGGACTAGCCGGGGCTCTTTACACAGAATGTGGAGTAGACGGCTACTTTGAGCTGACAAATGCCTTGGGTGGCCTGATTACGGCGATGGACGTTGCTGACTTCGGATTCTCAACCAGCTCGTCTTTCTGCGTTGGCCCTCTGGGTGGTTGCTCTGATCTAACAGCTGAATTCACTGATATCCCATGCCAGATGAATCAAAACGGAGAAATACTTCCGTGGGTTGAAATCACCTTCAATTTCGACGGAAGCTGTCTCGTAGATGATTTTTGCTTTAACGTAAACGGTGGAGCATTTGAGTGCTTCAACCTTCCTGATTTAGGATTTGATATCGCCGCTGGTGAAGGGGTTTATCTGCAAGATCTTGTAGCTGGAGCAACTTATGTGGTTACCTACACCACTACAGATGGAACGGCATCGCCACCATTCACGTTCATTGCCGGAAACTGTGAAGACGACCCTATCATTTGTGACTGCGACGGAAATCAGCACACCATCGGTGTATTGGCTTGGCTTGGCGACGGTTTCCTCGACGATGGCTCTTATTCATGGAATGGCCAAACCGTCGACTTCCAATGCGCAACGTGGGGCTTTGACTGCGGAGATGCCGGAATCACCAACGACCCGTACGGCGTTTGTAACGGAAACCTACCTCCGAACAACGGCTGCGCCAACCTGATTCCTGGGTGTACTGACCCAATAGCTTGCAACTACAACCCTGCGGCAGAAATAAACGACGGCTCATGTAGCTTTGCCTGCTACGGTTGTACTGACCCAACGGCATGTAACTACAACCCAACAGCCACTATCAACAACGGTTCTTGTACCTACAGCTGCTACGGTTGTACTATCCCTTCCGCTTGCAACTATAACCCTACTGCTACCATCAATAACGGCTCGTGTCTTTTCTTTGATGAATGCGGCAACTGCGGTGGCAGTGCAACTTCAGGGTGCCTTGATGCGAACGCCTGTAACTTCGATCCTACTGCTTCCTGCAGTGATAACTCATGTGAATACATTTCTTGCGCTGGATGTATGAATCCAACAGCTTGTAACTATGATCCTACAGCTACCATCGACGATGGTTCTTGCGCTGTGTTTGATGAATGTGGTGTTTGTGATGGCAATGGAACGTCAGGATGCACTGACGCAGGAGCTTGTAACTACGATCCACAGGCCGACTGCGACGACGATTCATGTGTTTACAACACGTGCCTTGGTTGTACCGATGAAGGCGCTTGTAACTACGACCCAACTGCCCTCATTGATGACGACTCGTGTGATTACAGCTGCATCGGATGTACCGATCCGGAAGCATGTAACTACAGTGTTACAGCTACTGAAGACGATGGATCCTGTGAGTATGAAAGCTGTGTGGGCTGCACAGATCCTGAAGCAGTGAACTACAACCCGGAAGCAACAGAAGACGATGGAAGCTGCATTTACGATTGTATCTTCCCTACAATCAACTCGTGGACGGTAGTACAATGTGATGATCAAGATGGTGTGTACTACGTTGAACTGTCAGTAGCGGCCTTGGGTAATGGGGCTCCATATATCCTCAGCAACAATTTGAACAACGATGAAATCACCTTGAACTTTAGCGGAACCATCAATATTGGTCCGTTCAACAACGGCGCTCAAGTAGTTATCTCCGTTCAAAGTGATCCGCTTCAAGGGTGCTTCTTTACATCACCAATCCTAACATGTACCGTTGGAGTTGATGAAACTTCTCAGGAAAACTGGACGGTTTACCCTGTGCCTGCTGATGATGAGCTCTTCATCGACAACAACTTCCAAGGCGCAGTAGAGGTAATTCTATCTGACTTATCAGGTAAACAGGTACTCCGCTTGAGTGCTATCAACAACTCTGGAAGAATTGTGATTCCAGTGAGCACTCTCAGTGCTGGAGCTTACCTCCTGACAATAGTCAATAGCGATGTACAATCCACTCAACGTGTTTTGATTTCGCACTAAGCTCAGTCTTTAATTGAGCAATAAAAAGGGATGTTTCTGAATGAAGCATCCCTTTCTTCTTGTTCTCACTTTTGTTGTTGTACTTTTGTAGCTATGATGAAATCGATGACCGGCTATGGAAGAGCCGAAGGCGTAATAGGCAACCGTAAATTTACCGTAGAGCTCAAGTCACTGAATAGCAAGCAATTCGACTTAAACGTCAGAATGCCATCTATTTATAAAGAAAAAGAAATTGACTTGCGCAATTGGCTTACAGAACGCATCCTTCGCGGTAAAGTAGATGTTTCGGTTTTCTACGAGGCCGAGTCTGCTGAAAAACGAGTTTCGCTAAATAAATCGCTTATGCTGGCTTACTTTCAAGATTTGAAAGATATCGCAGAGTCGGTAGGACAGCAGCAAGTAGACTACATGAGTTTACTCATGCGTATTCCAGACGCCATAAAACCCGAGCGAGAAGAACTAGATGAGAACGAATGGTCTACCATTATGCAGCTCATTCAATCAGCAGAGCGCGCTTTTGACGCCTACCGTGTGCAAGAAGGAAACGGCTTAAGCGTTGATTTCGAAGCCCGAATTGCCGAAATCCTCGCCATGGAAGCTGGTCTTGATTCCCTCGCCAATGCGCGCATTGAAAAAATTCGTGAACGCATCCAGCAAAATTTGGAGGAGGTCGTAGAAGTCGATAAAATCGACAGAAACAGGTTCGAACAGGAGTTGATTTATTACATCGAAAAAATTGATGTGAATGAAGAAAGAAGCCGTCTGATTGCCAACTGCAACTACTTCCTCGAAATTTTACGCGGACCAAGTGGACAAGGAAAAAAACTGGGATTCATTGCCCAGGAAATTGGTCGAGAAATCAACACGCTTGGCTCTAAGGCCAACGACTCCGACATGCAACGGATTGTAGTGCAGATGAAAGATGAATTGGAGAAAATAAAAGAACAAGTTCTCAATGTTCTCTAACGAAGTTACCGGCAAGTGTGTCATATTCTCGGCTCCTTCTGGCGCCGGAAAAACAACGATTGTCCGCCATTTACTGGGTGAACAACTCAATTTAGCTTTCTCCGTTTCTGCCACAAGCAGATCACCTCGTTCAAATGAAAAACAAGGCGAATCATACTACTTCATGACCCCTCATGAGTTCAGGGAGCGCATCAGCAAAGGTGAATTTCTTGAGTGGGAGGAAGTCTACGAAGGACAATATTATGGCACCCTGAAATCTGAAATCGACCGCATCTGGAGCGAAGGGAAGAATGTGATATTTGACGTTGATGTTATTGGGGGTAAAAACCTAAAGGCCTTTTTTGGAAACCGGGCACTAGCAATTTTCATTTCTGCACCCTCCGTGGAAGAGCTCGAACGCAGATTGCGTTTGCGCGGCACAGAAAGTGAGGAAACGCTGAAACGACGTGTATCCAAAGCCGCCTATGAGATGACATACCATACGTATTTTGATGCGGTTGTGGTGAACGATGACCTCGAAACAGCTAAGAAAGAAACACTATCACTGGTCAAAGAATTTTTAAAACCGTGAAAAAAGTAGGTCTCTATTTCGGAACATTTAATCCGATGCATATCGGTCACCTCATCATAGCCAACTTCATGGCTACGCATACCGGTCTCGACGAGGTATGGATTGTGGTTACCCCCCTCAATCCACTAAAGAGCCGCGAGGATCTCCTTCCAGATGAGCACCGATTGCAAATGGTTCGATTGGCTGTAATGGACAATGACCGCCTCAAAGCAAGTGATATTGAATTCGGTCTTGAACAACCC
>JBJOIB010000408.1:0-9749 GCA_046047375.1 Bacteroidota bacterium | reverse complement strand
TGCATCATTTCCGTTTGCATGCTCAACCACAACTTCCGTGGTTGTGGCATAAGAAAGCACAGATACCCGGTCATTTTCACGCAATGCACTACTCAAAGAATACATGGCATTTTTCAATATGTCAAGCTTTCCCTGCTTGGCCATCGACTCTGATACGTCAACCAGAAAGACGAGATTATTCGGTGGAACAGCAGTGGTTAATTTTCCGTGTTCCACAAGTGGCAGTTTTTGAGGATCGACAATAACCACTGATTCCACAGGAGGAACTGTTGGGTCAATTGGTGCTACCTCTTCCGGCACCTGAACAAAGGTCTCGTCAGGCCGAAGAAACAACTCAAAATAGTTGTTGCGTCGATTGACGTAGCTAGATGTATCTGCCGGGCTAAAACCAGGTGCGTCGGCGAGAATGTAATAATAGGAAATAGGCACTTCTTCACCGGCTTCCCCACTGCGGTTGGTGGTCCATGTGCGTTGCACTCGTCCTTGCTCGATTAATCTTACTCGCGCTTTCGCAATAGGCTCACCCGTAAGGGCATTCTTTACAACCACCATCGGAGGATTGTTTTCACAGCATCCTGCCGGTCGATCTTGAAACGACGGACAAGCGGGATTGTCGCTTGAATCTATGAACTGCACATCTGCTTTAAAGGTGAGAATCACAGGGGCGTTCATGGTGCTGAAATACAGTTCTACCCGATCAGTGTAAGCGCCTTTTTTCATCGGGTTGAATTTCACCCGCAGGGTGATGCTGCTGTCTGCCGCGATGGACCGCTCTGAAAAAATGAAGCTGTAGTCTCGATTGAATGTACTCCTTAACAAGGTTGTTTTTTGAGCACCGCTATTGGTAATGGTGATGTCTACAACTCGCTCAGTGGTGCGCTCAACCACCCCAAAGTCCACCAAATATGGATTGAGTGTGACTTGCCCCATCGCTGCCGCTGGCAGCAGAATCAATATGAATTTGATGATGTTCAACATATTCGTGTAACGCAACCATTACACACTTCGTGCCTCAATGAGTAAATTGGCAACCTCACGATCGTTGGCTAAACGAGGCACTTTGTTTTGCCCCCCGAGCTTTCCGCGTGAACGCATCATTTCATGAAAGGCACCCACAGGCAGCGGACGAATGATGCAGGTACGAAGAACACTTCCAGTAATTAGATCGTTGTAGTAGGTGTTTTGTCGACACATTTCGCGATCGATAAAGGCTTCAACGGCATGAATATCAGCTGGTTGTTGCTCAAACTCAACCAGCCATTCGTGGTAGGGGAGCCCTTCTTCAGGCGTTACAACAGGAGCAACGTGAAATTCGCTGATGGAAAAACCGAAATGCGCAGTTGCCGCTGTCATGGCCTTTTCTACTTCTTCTGCTATCACGTGCTCACCAAAAGCGGAGGTGAAATGCTTAATGCGCCCTGTAACTTTTATTCTAGGAGGGGAGAGGGATACAAAGCGCACGGTATCGCCAATCACATAGCCCCAAAGGCCGGCGTTGGTGTTCAAGACAATCGCGTAGTTAACGCCAACTTTTACTTCTTCGAGAGAAAGACGAGGGGGATTGGCGTCAAAAAATTGATCTGCAGGAATAAACTCATACCAAATGCCGTCATTGAACGTTAGTAGCAATCCCTCGTGTTCAACTGAATCTTGATAGGCAATGAAGCCTTCTGAGGCGGGATAAGTTTCGAGGGTCGGAACGTGAGCTCCAATCAACTCATGAAAGCGGGCGCGGTAAGGTTCAAAATTAACTCCACCGTACACCATCAGGCGAAACTTCGGAAACAGGGTCTGAATGTCTTTCGCCCCGGATCGCTCCAGCAGTCGTTCAAAGTACATTTGAACCCATGAAGGGATCCCACTGATTAGCGACATCGGCTGGTGGAGTGTTTCTCCTACGATGGCATCGAGTTTTTGCTCCCAATCATCGATCACATTCGTTTCCCATGAAGGCAACCTGTTTTTTTGTAAGTACCCGGGAACGTGGTGAGCTACAATGCCAGAAAGCCTGCCGTAAGGTATTCCACTGGGCAAATGGTGCAGTTCCGGGCTTCCTTGCAGAAAAATCATTTTCCCATCTACAAAATCTGCCTGTCCGGTTTCTGCGATGTAACACAACAGGGCGTTGCGCGCAGAGCGGATGTGGTTCGGCATAGATTCCTCCGTCAGTGGAATGTATTTTACCCCAGAGGTGGTACCACTTGTTTTGCAGAAATACTTCGGGAGGCCGGGCCACAGCACATTGGCTTCACCAGCAATGACGCGCTCTACATACGGTCGCAAATCCTCATAGTCTGCAAGGGCCACCGCTTGTCGGAATTCATCCGGTGAATTCACATCTTTGAAATGATGGTCTTTTCCAAACGCTGTAGTTGCAGCCTTTTGTAACAAGCTACGAAATTGTTTTTGCTGCAATTCGATGGCGCGTTCTGCATTTTTGTGCACCGAATTGGCGACAAAGCGAGCAAAAGGTATGCTGAGTTTCGACTTGATTCCCATACAGCAAAGGTGCTAAAAATAAGAAAGCCACCCGTTGAATCGAATGGCTTTCCCCGGTTGTTCGCCGGTTCAATAGAGTAGAGAAAAGTCTTAGTGTGAAATCATCAATTGCTGCTGTACTGCCTTTCCATCTGTAACGGCTGACACTACATACATGCCGGGTGCCCATTGGGCTGTTTTCAGCGTAAGTTGTGCCATCGGGTCGGAGTAGCGCAATGTTGCTTTGTGCACAATTTTTCCAGTTATGTCGGTCACTGTTAAGGCCGTATTGTTGGCTTGCAAGCGAATGCGTACTTCGTCGTTAGCCGGGTTAGGATAACAACTCAATAGAGGTGCTGGTGAATCAACATCTTCAACACCTACCACAGGACCGAAGTTGGCCTTTACCATGGGCGTTCTTAATGAATAGAACCATGAATTCGGATAAAAGCGAACCATCGAAGTGAACGGCTCAGAGTTTCCTGACATAGCGATGTACACGTTTTCAGGTCCAGAGGTGCATCCAGCAACAATAAGGTAGAGACTATCTTTGTCTAAAGACACAGGTTCAGGAAAAGGAACCGTCATAAAGTTGTTCTCTCCAGAAGTACAATATGCTTCTGCTGTTACCCCAAAAATACCTGTGTTCGCGATCTCGGTGGCTACAATACCACCATCGAGTTTCATCTTATAGATAGCACCGTACATAGGGGCAAATGGATCTGTACCCGGACCTACAGATAAGCTTATGGAATGACATGCCTGATTTTCAGCGGTGATTACGAAGAAGTTCCCCATTTCGAAAGGGCTGTCAAAATAGGCCTCATCCGCTACGAAGAGAGCGTCCATTGCCAACCTATCGCGCGAGTAGGTAACGTCAGTCACCTCAAATGGAAGTACGGTATGGTTATTATCGGGAGAGTCATCAGACTCGTTTTGCATCAGTCTGAAGTGGGCAGTATAGTTGCCTATTTCAAGCGCCTGTTGCGTTGGCGTTGCGCGAAACTCATGCTGTGAATCTGGATTCAGCGATATAGGGTTGGTTGTTGCTTCGTAAATGGTATCGAGGGTGGCTTCATTGCGCAACACCCCTTCTAGGCGGGCTCCTGTTTGCGCTTCTGCGCCCCAGTTATATGCGTTTACGTTGAAATAAACCTCAGGCGACATTTCCACGGGATATTGGCTGTATTCCATGAATTCGAAGCCAGTCTCATGTCCTTGATCATCAGGATTGAAATCTCCGTATGAAGCGGTATCAATGATGAGGTTGTTGGTTTCCATTTCAAAGAACTGCACATCATCAATCATCCAATAGTAGTAGTTACCGTCAAATACAAAGCGAATCCGAACTGAACTTTGTCCGGCAAGCGTTTCAGAAACGTTGATGCGGTCAAATCTGTTTTGGTTAGAAATCCCACTGTTAAGAGGTACATCGTTTACCCAAAGTACTTCCCACGCTCCTCCAGACAAGCTGTATTCTACGCGGGTTTCAGCCTGATAGTTCTTACAAAATTGATTGAAACGAAGACCCACCTGATCAAAACCAGAGAGGTCAATAACAGGTGAAGTAAGGGTGGCGTAGTGCGGTCCTGGAGCTTCGCCTGCACCGAAATTTCCGCATGGACCAACGTTATCGTCCCAGTAATTGGAATCGAATATCACAAATCCATTGTCTGCAGAAGGCGATTGAATGGCCGGGCCACCATCGGTTCCGTTCGTGATGCACGACCCGCGTGTTCCGATGGCATTAGACGGGTTGGTTGCTGGTCCACGGTATTCCCACGCAGCCGGCGCAGGGGTGGCGCTGTTTTCCCAAGTAGCTGGAATTCCGTTAGAGAAATCCTCTTGCCAGATAATGAGTTCTCGTAAGCCGTCAGAAGTTATTGGGGTGCCGTGTTCTGTGACAAATACACCGGGAACAGGCTTCAGTTCTTGTGCTTGCGTGGTCGATGCCATGAAAAGCAAAGAGGCGAAAATAAAGCGATTGAGTTTCATTGAGGTTTAAATTACACGATTTCGACGTGAAATTATCAGTACAATACTACACAACGGTGAGTGCAATGGATGAAACCACTGTCAGAACTTTCCTACACAAAATTGTTCATAAACAGGAGATTACAAAAAAAAAGCCCCGCACATGCGGGGCTTTGATGCTTTACTAAAGTCGATATTAGTTGTGCGCAACAACCATTTGCTTGCTAAATGGCGTGTTGTTCACGATCACGGTGTAAGTGTATACTCCGTTTGCGAAAGCTGTAACATCCAACTGAAGGTTGTGCGTTCCGCCAGACAAAGTACCCATGTCTTTTTGGTAAACCAAACGACCGTTCATGTCGGTTACTTCAAATGCTACTTCACGAGCGGCAACAAGGTCCAACGTAATGTTGGTGATACCATCAGCCGGATTCGGGTAGTTTTGAGAGAAGTTCAAACCAGCCTTGTTTGCAATTTCGTCAACTGCAACACGTGGAGAGGTGATCAAACGAACGGCAGGGGTAGCAGTTTGAGCAGTGAACCACACAAAAGAACCATCACCAGCACGCTGATAAACACCAGTTGAGTTGTCTGAATCTGAGTTTCCGTTTCCAACCACGGTGAATTCCAAATCTGATTCGAAATCGTTCATTACTCCAAGGAAGTAAACTACGTCATCGTTCAAGTCTGTTCCATTCGCTACAGCCAAGTCAATAGCATCTTCAAACGGCAAGTAAACATACTCTGAACCAGCGATTGAAGAAGGAATCATTTCAACGGTAGCTTCATAGTAAGATGATGTAAAGTCAGCATCGTTCAAAGCTACACCTGCAGGGATTTCGTACAAACGGCTTTCGAATTCAACACCGAGCTCTGTGTTTGGACCAAGGGCAACAATGAAGCCGTATGCTGTTGAACCAGAGTTAGGACAACCATAGAAGCTACCGTAACCAGTTGGATCAAACAAAGTACCTGCAAGGTTCGCAGTGCGTGGGCGCAATTCTACGTTCCAGCTCTCTTCGCTGTCATGACCATACTCATCAGTAGAATAGGTGATGGTTTTCGCGAGGGTGTTGTTATCTGTATCTGTTTCAGCTATATCACTGGTGAACGTTACGCTCAAGGTATAGTTACCAATTGCAGTTGGAACCCAACCTGTGTCGTGATACAAAGTGTCATTCAATGGCTGAGGACAAACCAGTGAGTTTGCGCTTGAAGGAATAGTGAAAGGATCTGTAGCAGAAGTGCTCACAACGTTGCCATCAGCATCGGTAATGGTGAAAGTGGCTACTACGTTGGTTTGATCTGCAAATCCGTTGTTTACGAATACGGCACCGGCTTTCAAACCACCCTGATTGGCAACAATTGCTTGTTCGAGTGGCGTGTGACGGTATTCCCAATAGTTGAAAATGTCACCATTTGTAAGCTGAATCACTTCAATGTCGCTCTCCAATGGATTTTCGCTGATAGCTACATCGTCAATCCCCCAGAAATAGTGTGAATAACCATTTCCAACAATTGGGTTTTGCTTGTAGGCAAAGCGAATGCGAACATTTGATTCTCCAGCTGCAACGCATGAAACGTCAACACTGGTTGGAAGCGGGTTAGCAGACCCCGCGTTGGCCGACTCAATGAATGAGCCATGGCCCGGGAATGTTACCCATGAGCTACCGCCATCGTTAGATACTTCTAAGAAAACAGGGGCAAAAGAAAAGCAGCAGTAACGGAAATACTGTTCCCATGATACAATCACAGAACCCAATGCTGAAAGGTCAATCACAGGTGAAACCAACCAACCCTCAACATCAACATAGGCTTCATCACCGTTGATCTGACCTTGGTTAGCACCAGCGAACTGTGTGTTGTACAGGTCACAGTCGAAAATAACCCAACCATTGTCTGCTGTTGTTGAGTTCAACTGGGCAGCTGTGGTTGACCATTCTCCACCTGGGCTGTTGGCATCAGCAACCATCCAAATGGTGTTGTTACCACTGTCTTCAACAGTCCATGCTCCGATGCCATTGTTTCCATCGAAACCGTTGGCGAAATCCTCATAAAAAACGGTGCTTCCACCACCGCGAAGAGCGGCTTTCTCTTTTAGGATTGTTCCGCGCTCCATAGAAGCACGAACTTCGTCTTCATTCAATTGATTCGGCGCAGCTTCGATTATTTCTTGCGGCACCAACTGTGCATTAACGGCAAGTACCGACACAAATGCACCTAGTACAAGGTAGAACTTCTTCATCTATTTAAGTTTTGTGTGTGAAAAATACGCAAAGTATTTATGTGTAATACAGCTAGAACAAAAAAAGCCCCGCACATGCGGGGCTTTTATTTTGAATTTTAACAATTCAAGCTTATTTCACCATCATCTTGCGGGTAGCAGTTTCGCCACCTACAGTAAGGGTGTAGCTGTACATACCTGCAGCAAACTGGTCGGTATTCAACTCGTAAACGTGTTGTCCGGCAGCTTTCTGACCAAAGTCTTGTACCATAACTACTTTACCAGTAATGTCTGTTACAGTCAATGTAGCAGAACCAGCAACGTTCATGTTGTAACGAATGCGGGTAACACCTTCAGAAGGGTTAGGCATGTTCTGGAACAAGTTGAAGTTCACATTGGTGTTTTCTTCAACTGAGTTCGGAGTGTTGGTTGCATTTGGATCCATGTTCAAACGAATCATTGGAGTTTCGTTGGTGAAGTACCAGTCGAAACCAGCTGATCCGAAGTCACCAAATACAAACGCGGTCTGGTCTTCAGTGTAAATTGACTCACCCATGCGAACACCTGAACCACCATAGCTTTCAAAAGCTGCAATGTAGCCTTCTCCGTCAGTTACAGTAATTGGGTCTTCCAATACAAAGGTGTACCAAGTTACATCACCGTCAGTTCCATCGTTCAAAAACGCAGGGTTCAATTCCAACTCTTGTGATGTTGATACAATCGCATCCAAATCGTCAAAAGAACGCAAAGATGCAATAAGCGGAGCGTCTGGGTCACCGTCTACCAAAGCAACGTCGATCGCGTAAATGGTCGCATCACCAAAGAATTGGTAAGGAACAGCAGCAATCCAGTTGTCGGTATAAGTAGAAGCAGGGAAGAAACCTACGTATGTTTTGTCATCACGACCATACTGGTATTCAGTTACTTCAAATGAACGTGTTGCTACGTTGTCTGCAGTGTTTGCATCTTCTGCATCAGCAGTTACAGTGAAGGTAACATCGTAAACACCTACAGTTGAAGGAATGGTGAATCCAGCAACACGCAATGTGTCGAAACCAGTGTAACCAATGGTGTATGGATCTGATGTGTAAGAAGAACCGTCAACATCACATGTCAAAATAACGTTGGTCTGCTCAGCATAACCAATGTTCTTGGTCTCAGCAGCCATTTGAACTTCAGTAGCGTGTGAAGTAGGCCATGTTGTATAACCGTACATGTTGGTTCCAAAGTAATCAGTTACAGTTACATAGTCGTCAATGCGCAAATCGTTTTCTTCTGTGTCGAAGAAAGCAACGTCATCCACAAACCAAGCATAACCCCAAGTACCTTTCCAACGGAAACGCAACCAAATCTGGCTCTGACCACCTGCAGCAGCTGTAATGTCAAAAGCAGCTTCTGTTGGGTTGTTCACAGGATCTTGTGTTTCCATCTCTGGCCATACCTCCCAGCGCGCTTGCACAGGACCATCACCATCGCCAAAGTCAACGAAACCATCAGCAACCTCAAATGTGGTTACATCCGGCCAGGTAACACCATCGCGTGATACTTCAACCAAGCAGTATTCGTTACCATCGCTAGCACCACCATCCCACATACGGTACTGGTTCAAGAATGATACAGATACAAATGGGTGTTCACTGCAGTCAACAGGGTTCACCATCTGAAACCAACAGTTTTCAATGCCTGTTCCTCCTTCTTCGCCACCATATTCGTCTGAGTCAACCATCATGTAACCGTCTGAAGCGGTCGTAGAGTTGATAGCGTCAATTGGAGCAAATCCCCCACATGTCAAACCAACACCACACTCGAATTGAAGATCAACAAACTGATTAAAGCCGTTTGAAAGGGCATTGTCAATTGACCAGTCAGCACAGTTGCTGAATGTGTTGGTGTAAAATACTTCACGCTCCGCTGAAGGAACGTATGCCTGGTTTGTACCGCGGAAATCGCGAGACTTCTCCTTCGCCATCGGCGCAGCAAGCTGTGCAGATGCTCCGGCAGATATCAACGAAACCAGTGCTACAGCGTAGATTTTTTTCATAACTTACCAATTAGTGTTTTGAGTAAATAAGTAATTCTCAGTGCCACAAATATATAAACTTTCGTAATTCATGACCCTGTTTTACCGTTCTCACTCACCCCAAAGGATAAAATGGAACGGCCTAAATACAAAACAGGAGGGATTTACCCTCCTGCTCGGCTGCTAATTTATATAAAATCAGCTAATTGCGTCTGCGTACATTTCAATAGGCGGACAAACACACACCAAATTGCGGTCGCCATAGGCATTGTCTACACGTGCTACGCTTACCCAAAACTTGTGCTGTCTCAATGAAGCCATCGGGTAAACAGCCTTTTCTCTGCTGTACGGATGCGGCCATACATTTCCGCAGGCTTCATCCGCCGTGTGAGGCGCCATTTTCAATACATTGTCCTGAGCATCTGCTGTGCCATTCATCACCTCTTCTATTTCTGCGCGAATAGAAAGCATCGCATCACAGAAACGATCTAACTCCTGCAGGCTCTCACTCTCCGTTGGCTCAATCATCAATGTGCCAGCAACAGGGAATGATACCGTTGGAGCATGGAAACCGTAGTCGATCAATCGCTTTGCGATGTCCTCTACTTCTATTCCGGCCGATTTAAATGCGCGGCAATCCAAAATCATCTCGTGCGCCACTGTTCCACTTGCACCTCTATATAAAATAGGGTAGGCTCCTTCCAATCGAGCGCGAATGTAGTTCGCATTCAAGATGGCATACTGCGTTGATTCTGTAATGCCCGCAGCGCCTAACATTTTTATATATCCGTAAGAAATCAAAAGGATCAACGCACTTCCGAAAGGTGCTGATGACACTGAATCGATGGCGCGATCTCCACCTGTCGACACTACCGCATTACCCGGCAAGAAAGGCACTAAGTGAGATGCCACTCCAATAGGACCCATACCCGGACCTCCACCTCCGTGCGGAATAGCAAATGTTTTGTGGAGGTTCAAATGGCACACATCCGCGCCAATGTTGCCCGGATTGGTTAACCCAACCTGCGCATTCATATTGGCACCGTCCATGTA
>JBJOIB010000407.1:0-6363 GCA_046047375.1 Bacteroidota bacterium | reverse complement strand
TCGCTGAACTCGCCTATTTCAGCAATACAGTGTTCAACCACACTTTCATCACAAGCAAAATCGTAGGTATATACGTTGTATTCCGGTTGGGACGCATTGTAAATGCATGCAATAAAAAGATCTCGCGTGTTGGAGGCCAAAGAGGCTGATTCAACAGTAAGCCAAAGAATTGATGCAGGGTCTGCACACGAGGATAGCCCTAGTTCAAATTCATCGAAATCTTCATAGTCACTCAGGTTGATGTTGTTTTCAGGAAAGGTTGAAAAGCTATCTCCTCGAGGAATCGACAAGAAGCCACTGTAACTGCCGCCAACATAGACTTGATTCGACTCAACTACATCCAATCCATAGAGGTAATCATCTTTAGGTCCTCCGAAATGCCGGTTCCACGACAATTGTCCGGCGCTACTGATTCGAAAAGCAAAAATATCCCTGTATCCAGTTGAAAAATAAGACCCTTCTCCCTCCTGTTCAGCAAGCTCATCGAACATACAATTAAACGTTCCTCCTAGGTACACCTCACCTGTAGGCCCTACACTCAAGCCTTGAACCCCTATGGGACTCTCGCTTCCGCGTTGAAACTGCCATTCGAAGCTGCCATTGGTTTCGTATTTGAGCACGTAAGCATTGTTCTGATAAGATAAAGGGAAAATTTGAGGTCCATTGTTCCAAAGCGCAAGTTGACCGACTAAAGACCCTGCGACATATACATGTCCATCATTCGATGCTCGTACTCGTCCAACCGTTAGCTGTGCCGCATTATGGTATCTGAACCACTGTTCTGCACCTACATCATTGAGTTTAACCAAAAAGCCAGCACCGGTGAAGTTCAGCTCTTGCGTATTGTCAATGGTGAGAGTATCGCTGAAGTTACCCGTCCAGAATAGATTTCCACTTGCATCAAAATCGACATCTATACCTGCATTATCTCCATCGGAGGTAGCTTTTTTAACCCACAGCCATTGACCGTTGGAGTCAAGTTTTGCGATATAGGCATCCGCACTTGGAATCGAAGAATTCCAGTAGTTTGACGACACCAATGAACTGGCCCCAAAAGAGGATTGACCGCGAAATTTACCGGTTATAGCAACGTTTCCGAAACCATCCACCGAAATACCATTTACCTCATCAGCGTTTACACCTCCGCAGGTAACAGCCCATGTTACATTTCCATCTGATGAAAGTTTCATTACGAACACATCAGTGGAATCGGCGCTTTGCGAGGTAAAGCTGAAGCTACCGAAGACGGCCGTTCCTCTGAAGGTACCTGCGACGTAGCTATTTCCAGCAGCATCTGCAGCGATGGCAGTCCCCCGATCATTGAATGGCCCACCAAACCTTTTCGTCCAAATTGGAGAACCATCCGTGCCCGTTTTCATCACCAGCACATCGCTTCCACCAGCGGATGCTAGAGGTGTTCCGAAAATACTGACTGTTTGACTGAAAAATCCGGTTGAAAAGAGTTCTGTATTATTCGCCGCTAGATCTGTGATTTCCTCAGATGGAGCTCCACCTGCATCACGCAACCAGATGTTTTGTCCGGATGCGATAACAGCAATCAGCAGTAAAATAGTTGCAATACAGAACTTCATGGTAGTAATACAGTTCCGATAAATGTAACAATTAATTTATTGAAAGAACATCTTCGACAATAAAATAGAAAAACAAAAAATCCGGTAATTTGGATAGCTATCCAAATCATCTCTTTTTCCGATCTTTGCGGGGCTGTTAACTTAATTACCATGCGCATCATCTCAACCCTTCTGCTCGTTTTCTTGGTTTTTTCAGGAGCAGCTCAACCTAATCCGCCAGCCAATTTGCATCTTCAAGATTTGCGGATCTGGTTGAAGACAAACTGGTACGATGCCTATTTCAATGATTTGGGCTACAATCAGGCACGGATTGAGATGTATAGCTATACCGATGAAGTGAATGGCGCAATAGCATGTATTTACACTGGATTTGAACAACCTGCAGAAGCTGTAACGTTTCTCGATCCCATTAACGCCGAGCATATTGTTCCACAATCATTTTTCGGAAGTGTATCCCCTATGCGTTCCGACCTTTACAACCTTCGTCCAAGCCACGGCTCTGCCAATTCCGCGCGGAGCAATTATCCTTACGGAGAGTGTCCTGACAATCAATCTAACTGGTATGGAATTGATGGAAGTGGCAATTATTTCAGCACGGGAACAACGCCCAATCCGAATGTGAATTTCTCCGAATTAGCCAATAGCTTTTGGGAACCTCGTGAAGATCGAAAAGGTGATCTAGCTCGACAAATCTTTTATTTCTACACTATGTACCCCACTCAGGCCGGAGATATTGCTTTGATGGGAGACATTAACACGCTGTACCAGTGGCACATACAAGACCCTGTTGACAGTTTTGAATTAACCCGCTCAAACCGTGTATCTGACGTTCAAGGCAATGAAAATCCGTATGTCCTTTATGCGGATCTTGTGTATGAAGCTTGGTTTTGGGTAGCCGTTCCAGGATGTACGGATCCTGCTGCATTGAACTACGACGCGGGTGCAACAGAAGACGATGGCAGTTGTGTTTATGGTCCTATTTCGGGTTGCACCTACAGCAATGCAACCAATTACAATAGCAATGCAACCATAGATGACGGCAGTTGCTTGTTTGATATCGGCACGCCAGGATGTACATACCCAGCAGCGCAGAATTACAACCCAGCAGCAACCGTAGACGACGGCAGCTGCACCTATGACCCGGGAGTATTGGGATGCACTTATCCCGATGCCCTTAACTACAATGCCAGCGCTACGGTAGATGATGGAACTTGTTTGTACGACACTGGAACTCCTGGTTGCACCTACGTGAATGCCACGAATTACGTGAGTTCTGCAACCGTTGATGACGGAAGTTGTGTATTCGATTTGGCCAATAATTGTCCATCAGACATCAACGGAGACGGAGTTGTTGATGTAGAAGATTTCTTGTTATTTCTGGGATCCTTCGGTGCACCTTGTCCGTAAGGCAGGCGAATCCACGCACAATGTTACCTAGCAAAAAGCGAGTATGAACATCTGATTAATGGTTGAATCGGAGAGTGAAGTGTAATTCTAATTCTGTCGTTCTGTCGCTCGAGTGAACTCGTATTTTTTTGGATCTGAGAGAAGAGCTATCAGACCAAATCCTGAAGCTCATTTTCCCCATTGCGTCATTCCCATTTTTATCTTCATCGAACAACTCAAGAATAGTGAGCAATTGAGGGTTATTTAAGGTGATAGGCAAATCACCCGAGTTGAAAACCAGTTCTCCAACGGCATTGGTTTGAAGAGGCCCCAGCGAAAAGGTGTCTTGGCCGTGGGTAAGCGTTATTGAAATATCTGGCCTTTCTTCACCATGCTCACCATCCCATTCATTTCCGTCTAGCGTATATTCTGGAAATTTCAGCACCTCGACACGATGAATAATTGCCAATTCCGGGACATGCGGACGTTCTGATTTACACGCACAAAAGATGCCTACAAAAGCAATAGCTAACAATCTCACACAGAATAGTTTGGAACAGATTACGCGAAAATGAAAGTATTATTGTGTCGTATTTGAGAGAATGCAACCTTTTGTGTATTTTAAGCGTCGATTACTCGAACCTTGACGACTACATCTGTGTATACACGAATATCATTCTTGTTGCTTTTATGCATGAGCACGGCCATTGCCAGAGCGCAATTAACGGTCGATCCAACAGCTTCTCCAGCAACTGCTGTGGCCAATTTACTTGGATCAGGCGTTGATGCGTCGAATATTACTTTCACGGGCCCAACGAATCAGATTGGCACCTTTTTGTGCAACTCTTGCGGAATCGGGTTTGGATCCGGCGTGATTATGGCAACCGGAAATGTTGATGTAGCAGAAGGCCCCAACAACATAGGATCTTCAACGCTTGGGGGCGGCAATTTCGGTGCTACTGATGGCGATTTACAGATCTTGAATCCCGGTGTGAATTTCAACGATGCTGTGGTTCTTCAATTTGATTTCGTAGCTCAAGGTGACAGTGTTTCATTCAACTATGTTTTTGGTTCGGAAGAGTATCCTGAATATTCAGGTTCGGGATTCAATGACACCTTTGGTTTTTTCTTGAGTGGACCTGGCATTACCGGCCCCTATTCCAACAATGCAGTAAACATTGCACTCATTCCGAATACGACCCTTCCTGTTGCTATCAATAGTGTGAATGCCGGAACAAATGACCTTGGGTGCAACAACTGTGCTTACTACGTGATTAACACCTTCAACAATGCTGCTAACGGTGTTCAATTCGACGGTTATACGGTGCCATTGGTAGCATCCTATTCCGGTCTGCAATGTGGTGAAACGTATCACATCAAAATTGCCATTGCCGATGCAGGAGATACATCATTTGATTCCGCCGTGTTCATCGAAGAAAGTAGTTTCTTCCTCAGCGGTTTGGAGATTGACCTAGTAATTCCACAGATTGGCCTGAATGACTCCACCATCTATGAAGGATGCGGAACAAGCTATTTTGAGTTTACTCGACTCAGTTCTATTCTTTCCGAAGAAAGCTTCACACTTACCGTTTCCGGCACTGCAACTCCTGATGCTGATTATCCGGCATTACCTACAGAGATCACCTTTTTCCCCGGAATCCAGACCGTGGAAGTACCGTTCTCTGCTTTTAATGATGGAATAACGGAAGGACTTGAGACCGTTGAGGTTTCGTATTTTGGCGATGATGGATGCGGGAATGTCGAAGACCATACCGTGACTTTTTACATTGGCGAACCAGAACCATTGGTTGTAGAGCTTGTTGCACCATCACTCGACTGTGGAGAAAGTGCTACGCTTACACCGACAATCAGCGGTGGGTATGGCGTTTATAGCATGGAATGGTTTGATGGCAGCACAGAATTTAGTACCACCGTATCGCCGGGAATAACGACATCGTATAGTTATGTTGTATCAGACACCTGCGGAATTCCACCATTTCAAGGAAACGTATTGGTTGATGTTGCTGCCTATCCGCCTCTCACCGTTAATTCAGGTGGCCCTATATCTATCAATTGCCTGGAAATTGTTGAATCTACCGCGATAGCTTCAGGTGGAAATGGAATCTATTTTTACCAGTGGTTCGACCCGTTTGGCAATCCTATTTCTGGCACTGCAGATGTTCAATACGATCCAAACGCAGAATCTTCGTTGACTGTTGAAGTGATTGATGGTTGCGGCATTACAGCTGATGATGAATTGGACTTCACTTTTTATGATGTACCAGTTGAGGTAGACTTGCCTAGCGGTTTATCCTTGCCTTGCTTGGATAACATTGTGGTAGTGCCCGATGATGTTTCTGGAGGTATTGGAGCATTGAGCTATGCATGGGAGGTGAATGGTATCGCATCAGGCGGTGCTTCGCAAATCAACGTGACTATGTCGACCAATGATATTGCGGTCGAGCTCACCGTTGAGGACCAATGTGGAAACGTAGGCAACGATCAAATCGTCATTGAGTTCATTCCGACGCCTATCAACCTTTCACTCCCTGCATCCATGAATGTTGACTGCTTAGGAGCCTTTACTATCACTCCTGAAATCTTTTCAGGAGGTGTTGGCACCTTTACCTATGCGTGGACATCAGAGGGTGGCATTACGGGTAACAACAGTTCGATCAACGCATCACTTATCGAAAACGATGTATTTACGCTTGAGGTGAATGATGGATGTGGGAATTCAGCGGAGGATGCAACCGTGGTATCTATCATCCCCGAAGTGGTACTTGTAGATCTCGGTCAAGATCAATTTGTTCCATGCGAAGAGTTCGTTTTCCTTGATCCTACCATCACTGGTGGCGTAGGTCCATACGATTATGAATGGACTTCCAACCAACTGGATGCAGGCGCTGCTTCTACCTTGGAAGTTTTTGCGAATGGGTTTATTCCTGTTAGCGTACAAATCACCGATCAGTGCGGTAATGTAGGCAGTGATGCCATGCAAATTAGCATTCCAACCCTCCCACCTGCTCTTGTTATTTCGAACGACAGCACTATTTGTTTGGGCGGACATGCAACCTTGGAAGTTGAGATTCTCAATCCTTTAGGCAATTACGCTTACACCTGGCTTCCTGGTTACGTTTCTTCACCATCCATTACTGTCTACCCGAATGAAACTACGCAATACTCCGTATATGTAGTGGATCAATGTGGAAATAGTTCGTTTGAAGAAGTAACCATTCATGTAGAGGATGTAACGGCGAATTTTGATTTTGACTACACTGAAGAATGGGGCATCGAAACGTACAACGTATCCGCCCCGGAAACATCATTCTTCTTGTGGGATTTTGACGATGGTGAAGTTTCTACTGAATTCGAGCCCGTGCAC
>JBJOIB010000406.1:0-9882 GCA_046047375.1 Bacteroidota bacterium | reverse complement strand
AAGGATGAATTCCCGGAATTGGAATTCGCTCTGATTATGGGAGAAGATAACTTACGTGCCATCAACAAGTGGCGATCCTACGAACGCATCCTATCTGAGTTCGATATTTTCGTTTATCCCCGAGCCATTACTGAGGGTGAGGATGGCGAAGCAGAAGGAGCGGTACTCAATCATTCCCGCGTCAACTTGTGCGACGCACCCATGATCCGAATCAGCTCAACTTTTCTTCGAAATGCGATTCGCGATCAGAAAGATATTCGCTATCTGGTGCCAGACAAAGTCGCTAACTACATCAGCAACAATTACTTATACGAATAACTCCATTTGGTTCGGGTTTTTGGCACGTCGGTTGTATAAAGGTTGAAAGGTTTAACTTTTTAAAACTTACAGCCATGAAAGAACTTAAGCAACAATATATGCGTTTGAAGCATCAGGCCATTGAATTAATGCAAATGGGGAACATCAATGCATACCTGGCCAAGTTGAAAGAAGTCGATGATGTTCGCATGCAACTGATTCAAATCGCGACAACGCACTAACAACCAACACACTATATTAATGGGGGCTACCAAATTGGTAGCCCTTATTTTTTGCGACTCACGCAGTATTCTGGCTCTCATCATAAAATTTCCACTTACATTGTAACTTCGTTCAATCTCAATCGTCACACTTACAAATCAGCCGCCATGACGGTTAGTGAATACAACCAGTGCGTACATAACTTCGCAGACAATTTGTTCCGCTTCATCCTCAAGAACTTGAGGGATGAGGAGCAGTCTCGCGATATTGTGCAGGAAACATTCACTAAGCTTTGGGTTCGTGTGGAAGACGTGAGTTTTCAAAAAGCGAAGAGCTATTTGTTTACCACAGGCTACCATACGATGATTGACTGGCTGCGTCGAGAAAAGCGAAATGCCGATTTCGAAAACGTTCCTGTTGCCTCTATGGGCAGCACCAATGATAGGTCTCCTGACCTTCAGGAAATTTTGAATGAAGCGCTTCAACGCTTACCAGAAATACAACGGTCTGTTATCATGCTCCGGGATTATGAGGGCTATAGCTATCAGGAAATTGGAGAAATAACAGGCTTGAATGAATCCCAAGTTAAAGTGTACATCTATAGAGCACGAGTTACCTTGAAGGAATATTTAGTAAGCATCGATTTAGTGCTATGAAGATTAACAGGAACAATTACGAAGCATTCGTCCTTGATTACATTGAGGGAAACCTTTCTGAGGAGGATCGTGATTTGCTGTTCGCCTTTATTGCAGCACATCCAGAACTAGAAGTAGACTTTGATGTTCCTATTCAACCCATCCCGAATAATGCTCATTCCAACCATTGGAATCACCTTCTCGTAGATGAGAAGAACTCTTTACCACAAACAGTTGACTTTGCCCTTGTTGCTCGTCTGGAAGGGGATTCATTTCCGGGAATCACGCCTGATCTCGGAGATCCGCAGATAGCCAACACATTTGCTTACATCTGCGCTACCAAGCTGAAGAGTTCACACGAAGTATTTACCAACGCCTCCGACCTACTTATTCCGACCACCATCGAAACCTTCGAGCAATGGAAGGCTGCCGTAGCAGAGGGCGACCTCCAACAGCACCCATTGAGCATGCGTGCGGTGGCTTTGAATGAAGTCTACTACACTGAATATTCCAACGTACGCCTTACAGCTCCGGAAATACGTTTTGGCCATAAAGATGCATTGCTTCAGTCTCCGCATGTAATTCCATTCTTCACACGTGTTGCCGTCGCCGTTGCTGCAGCAGCGGCGGTATTTATAGCTGTTCTTTACATTCCAATCGCCCCTGATCATAGAGGTCAACAGCTTGGTGAAGTGGCTGATTTGTCACATGCTCGTGCAGCATTTATTAGTACTTCCGCTCCGGTTGGTACCACTGAAAAAGTGACGTCCGGCACTACCCCTAATCAATTGAAAACAGTTGACACACGGCCAGAAATCACAGACAACATGGTGCCGGTTGCCGAAATGAAATTAAAAACAGTTCGGGTGATGGCTAACACCATGGATGCTGAGAAATCACTTCTCATTTCACCGGAGTCGACTGCTATTGTTTTGCCTACAGAAGAGACTGCATTGGCGTCGACAACTGAGGATCCATACCAGACCGTTGGGCAGTACGTTCTTACCAAATCGCGCCAAGACCTGTTGAAGGTAGATGACGAAGAAGAGCCCATTGCCTTAGCGTTAGTGGAGCGCGCCATAGAAAAGATTGAAACCAATTCCAACGGTGTGGTTGTGCTTGAACCACGATTGAAGAAGGAAATGAACGACTCGTTTTTCTTTAAAGTTGGAAAACTAGAGGTCAGCAGAAACCACTGATCAGGTATTGTTGAATTGGTTCATGGTGTTTGCCAGACCGGCTGTACAAAAAGAAAGCACCATTTCCGAAGCGCGTTTCACGCGTTCATCCATCTTGGCTTGCTCGTTTTCATCCCATTTTCCCAGAACATAGTTGACTTGGTGACCCTTTGAAAACTCATTCCCTATGCCAAAGCGCAACCGTGGGTAGTTGGAGGTTTGAATGAGGTCTTGTATCGATTTGAGACCGTTGTGCCCACCATCGCTTCCTTTTCCTCTCATGCGAAGAGATCCGAAAGGAAGAGCCAAGTCGTCTGTTACCACGAGTAAATTGGCAACATCGATTTTTTCTTTATCCAACCAATAGCGCACAGCCTTGCCGCTCAAGTTCATGAAGGTATTTGGTTTGATCAAATAAACCGATCTCCCTTTGTGTTTGAGAACAGCCACATCCGCATAACGGTCGGGTGTAAAAGAAATATTGGACGCCCCAGCAAGGGCATCCAATACTTCAAATCCTATATTGTGCCTCGTATTCCGGTATTCTTCTCCCGGATTTCCAAGACCTGCAATCAGGTATTTCATGGCGTTTATTTGCCGGCAGCAGCAGCAGCGGCAGCAGCCATAGCAGCACGTGTACGTTTCACAGCAACCACAACGTCTGATTCAGCTTGCATAAGCTCGTAATCAGCTGTTTTGATATCGCGAACACGTGATACATCACCGATTTCAAGATTGGTAATGTCTACGAAGATGTATTCAGGAAGCTTCGAAGGAATTCCGCGCACTTTCAAACTGCGGTGATTGATAGACAAACGTCCACCATTACGCACACCTGAAGAGTTACCGGTAGTACGCACTGGAAGGCTAACTACAACAGGCTTATCTTCAAAAAGCTGTAAGAAATCTACGTGAACAATAGCGTCAGATACGGGGTGAAACTGCACATCCTTAATGATGGCGTTGTAGCTTTTTCCGCCTACTTCCAAGTCGATCGCATAAACATCTGGGTTGTAAACCAGGCGTTCCATGTCAAGTTTTACTACGGAAAATGGTACCTGGCTTTCTCCTCCGTAAAGAACTGCAGGAATCAAACCTGCGTCACGGAGTTGCTTGGCATCTTTTTTCCCTACGCTCTCACGCGGAGAGCCGCTCAATGATGCTTTTTTCATGATGTTATGATATTATAAATTGTGAACTAATGGATTCGTTGTTGGTAAGGCAGCGCAAAATATGCGCAAACAAAGGCGCTATGCTTACCACTTTAATTTTGTCGTGCGGTTTCGATGTGTTGAGCGGAATGCTGTCAGTAACAATCAATTCGCTCAACTGCGATGCTGCAATGCGCTCATAAGCTGGACCACTTAGTACAGCGTGTGTGCAAACTGCACGCACTGATTTCGCCCCTTGCTCCATCATCATATCAGCAGCTTTGGTGAGCGTGCCTGCGGTATCGCACATGTCGTCAATCAAAACAACATCCTTCCCAACCACATCACCAATTACCGTCATGCTCTCCACCTGGTTGGCCACTTTTCGCTGTTTGTAGCAGATAGCTAAATCCACCGACAAGTACTTCGCATAGGCATTCGCCCGCTTCGTTCCACCTGTGTCAGGCGCAGCGATAACCAAGTTTGAGCGATCCAATGATTCGAGGTATGGCAAAAACACCGTTGAACCAAACAAATGATCCACCGGTACTTCAAAAAATCCTTGAATTTGATCCGCATGAAGATCCATGGTAATAACCCGATCAACACCCGCTGCTGTAAGCAAGTTCGCCACTAACTTCGCCCCAATAGCAACACGGGGCTTGTCTTTTCTGTCTTGGCGAGCGTATCCGAAATACGGGATTACCGCCACGATACGCTTAGCCGACGCGCGCTTCGCCGCATCAACCATCAACAACAACTCCATCAAGTTATCAGCAGGTGGAGCAGTAGTTTGGATGATAATGATATCCTTTCCACGCACCGTTTCTTCAATGCTTGTTTGAATTTCACCATCACTGAATCGCTGAATGTTCACTTCTCCCAGAGAAGTACCGTATTCCTCAGCAATGGCTGTTGCAAGCCCTGTTGATACTGATCCTGCGAATATTTTGACGTTGCTGTTGGTCATCGCTTTCTAAAAGGGGTGCAAATGTACGTAGATTCTTCCTGATTTTCAAGTAAAAACCCAAAAAAACACCCTGCAACAAAGCTGTGTTTTCACTGCGACAAACCTTAAATATACGTTCCAGTCCACCGTGTTTTTACGTTGATCTATTCGGTTTTTACTGAGATTCTCAATTACTGCAGTTTTTTAACAATTTGTAAAATGGAAAAAAACGGAAATCGTATACCTTTGCGTTGGAATATCTCCGGAATGTCTCCGGAATGCCCATCCTCTAAGGATTAAGGCATGAGCCACCTCGGTGGTTTAGGTTATCTGATTAGTTAGTTGAGAGTCAAGACAAAGGTCTTGGCTCTTTTTTTTTACCGATCAAGCCAGTCCCTGAATTCCTTCACGCGTTGTCTGCTCACACTTACCTCCTCGCCGGCATCCGGTCGAAGAAACAACATAAGGCGCTGTCCCAAATGCGGCTCAATGCGTTCAATGCTCCTCGCTGACACAATACACTTGCGGTTCACCCTGAAAAAATCTCTGGGATTGAGGTCTCCCTCCAAGCTATCAAGCGGAGTTTCCAAAAAATACCGTGTATTGTCAAATGTTATCAAAAAAGTAACCCCAGAAGTGCTCAAGAAAAAAGCAACGTCTTCTATCTGAACACTAACGAGCTGTTGTCCTGATTTAACCAAAAACCTCCTTCTGTAGCTTAAAGCAGCACCCGGAATCTGTTTCAAAGCTCTTTTCAACGCTTCCAAATCCGGCTTCTGTTGCGTTTTCAGTCGTTCAAACTTGGCCAATGCACGGTCCAACTCCTCCTCTTTGATGGGCTTTAATAAGTAGTCTATGCTATTTGCTTTGAAGGCTTGAATCGCATACTGATCATAGGCTGTTACGAAAATGATGGGCGTTTCCGCTGGAATATCATCCAAGAGATGAAAGCTAAGCCCGTCAGCCAATTGGATGTCCATAAAAACCAAATCAGGAGACACCGAAAGAATGTGTTCCTTCGCTTCGGTTACCGTATCTAGCACTCCGGTCACCTCCAACTCCGAAATTCGGTCAGCTAAAAGTCGACGCAAACGATCAGCCGCAGGACGCTCGTCCTCAACGATGGTTACCTTCATGTTGCTTTATACTAATGGCAGGTAAAAAAACTTCAAAATTTTGTTGATCTTGTTTCACTTGAATGGATTGACCCGTTACAAGCAAATACCTTTGATTGATGTTCTCCAATCCAATGCCAGTGGAAGGCTGATCTTGTTGTTTGCGCTGCAAATTATTCGATATCGCAATTCCTTCGTGGCTTACCACAATTCGAATGCTGAGGGGTGTTTTCGACGACACCACATTGTGTTTTATAGCATTCTCCATCGTCAATTGGAGGGCATAGGGCACAATCATCTTCTCATCCGCCCCCGGATCCATTTCAATGGAAATATTGATTTTATCTTCGAAACGCGACTTCAGCAAAAACACGTAATGCTCCAGCATATTTAATTCATCGCGAACAGACACAACATCTTGCGTTTGGTTTTCGAGTAATCGCCGATACATACTGCTCATGTGCGCGATAAATTCAACTGCTTTATCCGGATTTTCGTGAACAAAAGCTGTCAAGGTATTCAGGCTATTGAACAAAAAGTGGGGATTGATTTGATGGCGCAATGCAGCAAGCTGGGACTGCAAATTCTCCTTTCGAAGATTAGCCGCTTCAATACGCGCTTCACGCCATCTGCTTGTGTACCATACAGCTTCATACACAGTTGAAACAAACAAGGTAACAAACAAGCTGGCATAGATTCCCGACACCAGGTAACGCGCATCGTAATCAGAATTGTACTGGCCTGCAACGGCACCCAACACATTAAAAGCAAGGGTAAACAGTATGGTGAGCAAATACTGCACGATGACCCGTGTACGATCCTTATCAACCGTGAGCCAGCGCTTTCTTGACCACATAACAATGCCCCGGTTACCTATCCAAAGCATTGCCGTAAAAAGCAATGCTTGTGAAAACGTTGTGCAGTAAGAACTAAAGTTCGGCAGCACTGATTCGCCAAAGAAAACGGCTGGAATAATGAAGGCAACCAAAGGAATACCGGGGATCATAAACCACAGGTCATTGAACCCCAGCAATTTCATTCGGTTCATGTATCGAGTTCCATTCCGTTTCATTCGAAATCAAAGATCAGAAATAGATGCGATACTGAACGTCGGGGAAGAAGCCCATTTGATATCGTGTTTCAATATTCTGTGTGAAGGCATTGTAGGCATCCATGAAAACGTTTTCACGGCCGGTCAGGTTTCGCAAATCAACACTCCATTGCTGCGTCACCTTTTCTCCATTCGATCTGAAAGTGATTTTGAAGTCCCACCGGAAGTAAGGTGTGTACTGCTCGCTGAAAGCGGTTGATTCAGGTCTGATTTCGGAACCCTGCGCAATACTCTGTTCCAGATCAATCGGCGAATACCACCGTCCACCCGCAATGGTTACTTTGGTGTCGAAAGCCATGGTTTTGTTCTTGCCAACTCCGAACTCCTTGCCTGAGAGAAAGTTGTAAACGTATTTTCCGTTGAATGCGGTAGATCGCTCAATACCATCGCTACCGGTGTAGCGCGAATCAAACAAGGAGAACGTTGAAAGCACATAAAAGCCTTTGTTGAAAGAGCGCTCAAGTGTTAATTCAACACCCGCATTGCGCCCTTTGCCTTCATTGACCAGATCGCCGTTGGACGGCATGGCAAACGTAGCGCCTACATTCAGCATTGAAAAGGCAGAACTATCGCGGTCTACAGCGATATTATACAAATGCTGGTAATAGACCTCAGTTTTTACCCTGAAAAACTCGGTCATTTGCCATGTGTGACCTAGCACTGCGTGAGCAGCTTTGTTGAAATCAAGACCGTCGTTGCGCAGCACAGAGGTCGTGGCGTCTATCCGATCGCGTGTGAAATACACAGGAATTGGCTGGGTTTGGCTGTGAAGGCCCGCGCCAATATTCAAGGTATGAACCGCATTCAATTGGTGTCGATACCCGATGCGTGGTTCCAAAGCAAAGCTGTTGTTGAGAAGGAATTGTTGCATATGCACACCGGCCGTTAGCGTTCCGCGCTCACCCGCGCGATATTGCCATGAGCCATTGGCTTGCAATAAGGCTGTTGAGCCTTGAAAATCAGAGATGTAAAAAAAGGCATCTGAAAGGAGCACTGAGTCGCGTAATTCGAACGAGTTGACATCTGCCTGCACGCCGGCTCGAACGGTATGCCTTGCCGATAACTTGCTGTTCAAAGACCAGATGGCCGTATATTTCTGCTGATTGTTATTGGTGCCAAATCTCCGAGAAGGGGCGTTATCCACTACCGATAACGAGTCAATTTTTCCATCGATTCCTGTGGTAGATGCGGCAATCACAAAATTGCTACGGGTGCGTTCATTGAAGAAATAGGCATGTGTAATTCCTATCCAACCTGTGGTTGATCCAAAACGGGTGTTTTCTCTGCTAGCGCTATACAAGTTATTGTCTGTTGCGTCTTCAGCCAAGAATTCGATCTTGCTCGTTCCTCCCACGCCAAAAACACCAAAACGCCCGGCACGTTGGGTGGGAAAATCCAGTTTGAATGTGAAATCTTGGTACTGCGGAACTGCTGTTCCGGTGCCAAACTCAAGCCCCATGGCGTTGAAAATGGCCAATGTCGAATAGCGATAGTTGAACAAAAAGCTGCCTCTTCCACCCTTTCGAAAGGGTCCTTCAGCGCCCAGTTCAAAGCCATTGAAACCTATTTGCCCCAAAAACTCATGCTTCTCTTTGTTGCCATTTCGAATGCGTAGATCAAATACCCCTGCCAAGGCATTTCCATAGTCAGCAGGGAAAGCCGATGTGATGAAATCTGAGTTTGAAAGGTTATTGATATTCAGCATAGATACCGGTCCGCCGGTTGTTCCCAGGGTTGAAAAATGATTCGGACTAGGAATGTCTACACCTTCCATGCGCCACAAGACCCCCGATGGAGAATTGCCTCGAATGATGATATCGTTTCTGTCATCGCTGGCATTGCTAACCCCGGCAAAATTCTGGGCCATGCGCGATGGGTCTTGCAGAGCGCCTGAGTACCGAATGGCCTCCTCTACCGTGAACGAACGGGCGCTAACCGTAGTCATATCGTTTCGGGGTTCTGTCGACTGGTCTTCCGCCACAACAGTAACTGCTGTCAGCAGAGTTACAGATTCCGTCATCGCCATGTTCACCTCCAAATCCTTATTGCTTAAGAGCAATAAATTCGCTGCTGTTCGGGATTCGTATCCAATGAAAGAGAACTTGAGAGCCACCCTACCAGAAGGCACGCCGGTTATCACAAAGGAGCCATTCACGTCGGTAGTAGCTCCCAATACCGGGTCAGTATCCAATACAATTACTGTTACACCAGGCAGAGGAAATTCACTTTGAGCATCCGTAACGATACCCCGAATAGATGATTTTGTTTGTGCTGCAGACGAGACTGAAATCAAGAGCGCCAGAAAAAGTACTATGTTTCGCATAACCAGAGAATTTAACGGTACAAAAGTGAGCATGGATGCTCCCGTTCAAAAGTCGTTCTGGTTGAATTGCGCGATTGAGGGGTTGAATTGCTATTTAGACTGATTGAGCTGAAAAAAAAGAGGGCGTGCTTTCGCGCGCCCCCTTTGTGTTGTTTCGAAATAGGTAATCAAGCTGTTAGCTTATGAAGACCTTAATAAACCTAAATAATCATGAGATGATTCTTCGTCAAGAATCTTTGGCAAAGCTAACGCCCTTATT
This sequence comes from Bacteroidota bacterium, assembly GCA_046047375.1. GTDB lineage: Bacteria > Bacteroidota > Bacteroidia > Flavobacteriales_D > Sanyastnellaceae > RI-182. Next base: position 642 of record JBJOIB010000406.1, on the reverse strand, counting down.
CGAATACTAGTGTTAAAGCGCGGTTAACACATGTTAAAAATTCCCAAGCCATACACCACAAAACAAGCGGATACGGTAACTTTGAAACGCTAAGAAATTCGGATTGAAACAAAAGTATATTCAACTTTTGGTTGTCACCATCTCTACCGCCTTCATCGGCTTGGTGGCCATCCAGATCTATTGGATCAATAACTCCATTTTGTTGCGTCAGCAGCAATTTGAGCACAACGTTCAATTAGCTCTGAATGATGTAGCTGCTGAGCTTGATCGCGACGCCTATTTCGTAGACTCGTATCCCGTTTCTCCGGATGCCCGATTAAAACTATCTCGCGAGGGAGATGAGTTACATCTGGATTTCGACACTGGAGACAATCATGATGAACTGCAGTTTGACTCAGATATTTCGGTAGAAAAACGAGACTCCATCTTGTATAGTCAGTGGGGTGAGTACGGAAGGGAAACGGGTAAAATTCTCGAACAAAGCGGTTTCATGGAGGAGTTGCTTGAGGGTTCTGTCGACATCGATATTTTCCGCGATCTTAGAGAAATTCAACCCGAGTTCCTGGATTCACTTATTAAGCGGGGTCTTTATAGCCATGGAATTTCTGCGCGATACTTTTTTGGAGTGTTCAACCGCTACGA
>JBJOIB010000405.1:0-4649 GCA_046047375.1 Bacteroidota bacterium | reverse complement strand
TAAACAACACTAGTACCCGTGAGGATGACACGTTGTTTGATGCTTTCAGCTGCGCTGTGAAGGGCTGGAATGAATTTGACGTTTTCAGTTTCATTGAGCAGGCAAACAGTAGCTTCAGGGCAATCCAATTGTAGCCTTTCTGCAGCACTATCAGCCAGCATTGGATAGGCATCCAGCAAGTTTTGTGTTGCTAATTTTTTATCGTCAGACTTTTGAATGACCTGGATTAGGCTGTCAATTTCTAAGGCTGATGGGTTTATGATGGCTTCAATTTTCGGACGAATATCGCGCATCAGTGCTCCCATTTCGAGTGTTCCAATGTCGGCGATTTGTGCTGTGATGCGTGTGCGTGTGCGCGTGGAATCAAAGAACATGTGCTCCATGCCACCCGTTTCATAATCGTTGCGGAAATACGGTCCGATGAACGATTGTTCTTGGCGAGACATGAGAGAGTACTTCTCTGGATCGCCACCGTAGAATGCTTGCTTGCAAAATTTGACGGCATCTGCGATAGAAAGAGACTTCGTGATTTCCGGGTATTGCGCCAAGAGGGTTTGAAGCTCTTCTAGCTTTTTTAGCGTATTTGGTCGTGTTACTTGTCCGGGGCGTCGTGTATCGAGGATCACTTCGAACGGCATAACTCCCTTGAATTCCGTTTCGAACCATCGGAGGTCTGTAATCACCTTGTCTGTTTGTGGAAGGTCATCTACCACATTACCGGTAGTAACCATTTGACTGACACCAATGAGACCGAGGATAAAGATGACAGAAGCGAAAACATACACTGTTTTTCTTCGGTTCGTGACAAGGAAAATAAGCTTGTTTACAGCTATGAACACCCATTTTCGGTCGAGGTGTTTGGTATGGCGTTCTTTAGGTGCGGGCAAATAAGAATAAATGGTTGGAATGATAAAAAGAGAAACAAAGAACACCGCAATGATATTGATGGAAGCGATGATGCCAAACTCCTTCATCACATCGCTGTGAGTGAAAATAAACGTAGCAAAGCCAAGTGCAGTGGTTGCATTGGTCATGAAGGTTGCATTGCCAACCTTGTATATTACCCTAGCTAAGGCTTTGGTTTTATTTCCATGCCGCCTATACTCAGCATGGTATTTATTGATAAGGTAAATGCAATTCGGCACCCCAATCACTATCATCAGAGGGGGGATGAGAGCCATGAGCATAGAGATAGGGTAGTCGAACAAGGCGATGGTTCCCATGGACCAAACCACTCCTACTCCAACTACCAAAATAGAAACGAGCATTACGCCGATGTTTCGGAAGAAAAGCAACAACAACAAAGCGGTTACCAAAGCAGCCAGAGCCACAAACAATCCCAGCTCCGACTTCACTTTTCCGGTCATTTCGGTGCGTATGTAGGGGAGTCCGGAAACGTAGGTATGCAAACCTGTTTCGGTTTCAAACGCTGCAAGTTCTTTTTTGATGAGATCGATGGACGGGCCTCGATCTTCGCTATTGAAAATTGGAGCGTTCACAAAGACCATCATCAGCGTGGAAGGGGATCCATTCTTGAAGAGTAAACCTTCATAGAATGGCATGCTGCGAACAGAAGCTACCAGAGAGTCTAATTCAGATTGACTTGATGGGGGGGATTGAAAGACTTTTTGGACATCAAAGCGTTGCAGAGATGTATCTTTTACAACCCTGTAGCAATGCGCCATAGAAAAGACAGAATCAACTGCGGGAACCTGCGTTAGCTCGCCGTTAACTTCGATTGGCACCCTGATTGCCTTGATTTTCTTGGCCAAGTTGTACCAAGCATTGAAATTTTCCAGGGAGTACAGCCCATCGTCGCCGACACCAACAACAATGACATTTCCATCTTCGGAAAAACTTTCTAAGAAATGTTTGTAGTCAATGTAAGTGCTATCATTTTCGGGAAGCAGACCGCCGAATTTGTAGCTCATTCGAACATCTTTCGCTTTCCAGCCCATGAAAATGGTTAAAAGCCCTACGAGAATTAGAATCGGAAGGCGATTTCTTAAGACGAAAGACGCAATGGTAGTCCACATTAGGGTGACACTTCAGAATGAATATTGAATTGCAAAGAAACAAAAAAACAGGGGTAAAAAATGGCTTATAACTCCTGTTAACTAAAAGTGGCTTGTTACCTTTGCACCACAAACTAAGGTATATGAACGAATTTGATGTAGTGATCATTGGATCAGGTCCTGGCGGATATGTAGCAGCCATACGCTGCGCACAATTAGGCATGAAAACGGCGCTGATTGAGAAATACGCTTCACTTGGGGGAACCTGTCTGAACGTAGGCTGCATTCCATCCAAGGCTTTGTTGGACTCCTCAGAGCACTACCATCAAGCGAAAGAGCAGTTCAAGGAGCACGGTATAGGTGTTGGGAACCTAACCATAGATTTCAATCAAATGATTGGTCGCAAGCGTGATGTTGTAAAACAAACGGTTGCCGGTATCGATTTTTTGATGAAGAAGAATAAGATTGAGGTCTTTACTGGCCACGGCTCTTTTGCAGATGCGAAAACCATCATTGTTCAGCCCAGTGAAGGTGAACCAATAACATTGAAGACCAAGAATACCATCATTGCAACAGGTTCAAAGCCAGCAACTTTACCATTCATTAAGATCGATAAAAAGCGCATTATTACCTCAACAGAGGCTCTTGAATTGAAGGAGATTCCAAAGCATCTCATCATCATTGGTGGGGGTGTGATAGGACTTGAGCTCGGGTCGGTATATGCTCGTCTCGGTTCTGAAGTGAGTGTGGTTGAATATATGAACTCCATCATTCCGACCATGGACGGTACGATGGGGAAGGAGCTTACCCGCTCATTGAAAAAACTAGGCATGAATTTCTACACTGGACATAAGGTGAAAGAAGTTTCGGCCACTGCGAAAAGTACAACCGTTAAGGCTGATGATGCGAAAGGCAACGAGGTTGTGTTGAAAGGCGATTATACCCTTGTTGCGGTTGGAAGAAAGCCGTATACCGAAAATTTAGGTCTTGATAAAGCTGGCGTATCGGTGGATGAGCGTGGACGCATTGTTGTGGATGACCATTTACAAACGAGCACGCCAGGAATTTATGCCATAGGTGATGTAATACGAGGAGCAATGCTTGCTCATAAGGCCGAAGAAGAAGGCGTTTTGGTGGCTGAATTGTTAGCAGGGCAAAAGCCGCACATCAACTATTTGTTGATTCCGGGCGTTGTTTACACATGGCCTGAAGTGGCTTCAGTGGGGTATACTGAGGAGCAACTTAAAGAGATGAAGCGGGAGTATAAATCAGGGTCCTTTCCATTTAAGGCCAGCGGAAGAGCGCGGGCAAGTATGGATACGGATGGCTTGATTAAGGTGCTTGCGGATAGAGATACGGATGAGATTTTGGGTGTGCACATGATAGGCCCACGAGCAGCAGACATGATTGCCGAAGCTGTTGTAGCCATGGAATTCCGTGCTTCCGCTGAAGATATTGCACGCATATCGCATGCTCACCCAACCTTCACAGAAGCATTCAAAGAAGCTGCTTTGGCCGCTACAGCCAACAGGGCTTTGCATGTATAAAACCAACTTCGGGCAGGCTCGTGCGAACCTGAGGCGAAAAGGCTTGTTTCAATGAGCATGAAGACTTGTGTACTGATTATTAACCTCGGCACCCCGGAGGCTCCAACACCAGGAGCGGTGGGACGATATTTGCGTGAATTTTTAGGAGATAAGCGTGTAATTGACATACCATGGCTTGCGCGTAAGATTCTAGTGAATGGCATCATTGCGCCTACACGGAAATACAAATCCTCCAAGGAGTACAAGAAGGTATGGACGCCCGAAGGCTCACCCTTACTTTTAATTACGCAAGAGCTACAGAATCTATTGGCTGAGCGTTTCAAAACAGATGATGTAACCATTGAGATGGCTATGCGCTATGGTGAGCCCTCCATGGAGAAAGTTCTTCAGCGCATGGAGCTGGGGAGATATGATAAAGTTGTTGTCTTCCCATTGTACCCGCAATATGCTTCGGCAACTACTGGAAGTACAATTGAAGAGGCATTTCGACTTATTTCTAGGTGGTATGTTATCCCTGAGGTAGTTGCCATTAGCCAATTCTGGGATCATCCCGGTTACTTGAATGCTTTGCAACTAACTGCGTCTGGAATCGATCTTAGCCATTACGATCATATCGTCATGAGTTATCATGGGTTACCAGAAAGACAGGTTGATAAAGTCTACGAAGATAAAATGTGCAGCAATCACAGCTGCGAAACGGAGATTAACGAAGAAAACAGGTTTTGTTACGTGGCTACATGCTATGCCACCTCGCGCGAATTGGCCAACAAACTGTCGCTAGATGCTTCGCGCTATACCGTTTGTTTTCAGTCAAGATTAAGTAAAGATTGGGTAAAGCCTTTTAGTGATGATGTCATCCGCGAACTTGGTGAGCAGGGAAAAAAAAGAGTTCTGGTGTTCTCACCGGCCTTTGTTGCTGATTGTCTTGAGACGATTGTGGAGATTGGAGAGGGTTATTTGGAGTTATTTCAAGAACATGGAGGTGAGCAGCTTGATCTAGTTCCGAGTTTGAATACCTCAAGTGCATGGGTGGATGCTTTAGAACAAATGATTCGATCGCGGATAGCCTAAAAAACAAAGGTTCCTC
>JBJOIB010000404.1:0-7037 GCA_046047375.1 Bacteroidota bacterium | reverse complement strand
TTATGCGCACCATGGCGGTTTTCCAAATCCATAGCTTCTTGCGATGAAAGGCGTGTAGCATTTTCCATTACCTGAGACATAATCATTGTTTTCAACAAAGGTAGCAATTTACGAAGGAAATCACCTTTATCTCGGCAGGAACCCTGCACAAATCCCGACCTTTGTTGCATGAATCCAGGTGATTTAGAATACATTCTGACAGAGGCTTTTCCGTATGCGCCAACGTCCGGACAAGAGGCGTTGCTTCGTGCCTTCAGTCGCTTTTTATGGTCAACCAAGCCCAAGTGCACCCTGTTGCTGCGCGGATATGCAGGAACCGGAAAAACGACTGTTACCGGAACCATTGTGCAGGTTTTGAAATCGATTCATCAGGAAGTTGTTCTCATGGCTCCTACCGGACGAGCCGCAAAGGTGCTTTCAGGATTTGCTCAAACGCCGGCCTACACCATTCACAAAACCATTTATTTGGGAGCTGGTGAGGGAGAAATGAGTTTCGCCTTGGGATTTAACAGAAGAAGAAATACGCTGTTCGTGGTCGATGAAGCCTCCATGATTGGCGAGGCATCCAATTCCGACGATTATCGGGATCTGCTTGATGATCTGATGGCCTATGTGTTTGCCGGAGAAGGTTGCCGTTTGATGCTGATTGGAGATGGAGCACAGCTTCCACCCGTTGGCACGACCGATAGCCCGGCGCTCCGTTTGAAACACCTTGAAGAGAAATACGACCTTACCATCGCTGAAGTGGAACTTTCAGAAGTGGTGCGCCAGGAAATAGATTCGGGTATTTTGTTGAACGCAAATGTTTTGCGTCAGCATCTAACCAGCGCTAAATCGGGCTTTCCGCAACTGCAATTATCGGGATTCAAGGATATTCAGAGGGTTTCGGGAAATGACTTACAGGAATTACTAGAAGACTTGTACGGGAAGTACGGACAAGAAGGGGTGTGTGTTATTACACGTTCAAATAAACGCGCCAACTTGTTCAATCAGCAAATTCGCTCGCGCATACTTTGGCAAGAAAGCGAATTGACCGGAGGTGATATGGTGATGGTGGTGCGCAATAACTACCACTGGCTCACCGAATACAAAGACTGTCCAACACCTTTTTTAGCCAATGGCGATGGGTTAGAGATCGTAAAGGTTGGTAAGCACTATGAGCGCTACGGATTGCATTTTGCTGACGCGACGGTGCGCCTCGCCGACTATCCCGATTTCGACCTCATTGAAGTGCGCGTTCTCCTTGACGTGATTTTGCATGAACAAGCCAACCTGGGCATGGAAGCACAACGACGTTTTTATGAAGCTGTGGCAGAAGATTATCTGCACCTCGGAAGTAAGCGAAAGGTGCATGAAGCGGTGATGAACGACCCATTCTACAATGCGCTACAAATCAAATTCGGGTATGCCATCACGTGCCATAAGTCGCAAGGCGGACAATGGCCGGCGGTGATTGTAGATCAGGGATACTTAACGGAAGAAATGCTCGACGAGTCGCTTCTAAGGTGGTTCTATACTGCATTCACCCGATCCACAGAGCGATTGTACCTCCTCAATTTTGCAGATGACTTTTTTGGTGGGTCGGAAGAATAAAAAAAAAGGCGCTTTCAAGCGCCTTTTCATTGTTATTTCGTTCGACTCACTTTGCAGTCATTCTCGCGCGTAGTTCTGAATCCAACGCATCCAAGAAATCCTCGGTAGTGAGGTAGTCTGCTTCAGTTACCTTGCCGTCTTTCACGAGCATGGCCAGATCTTTTGTCATCTTGCCGCTTTCCACTACATCCACACAAACGGTTTCAAGGGTTTTACAGAATTTGCGGAGTTCTTCATTGCCATCTAGCTTTCCACGGAAATCCAAGCCACGCGTCCAAGCAAAGATGGAAGCAATCGGGTTGGTTGATGTTTTCTTTCCTTGTTGGTGCTGGCGGAAATGGCGGGTCACGGTGCCGTGTGCTGCTTCAGCTTCCACCGTTTTTCCGTCTGGTGTCACCAACACAGATGTCATCAATCCAAGTGATCCAAATCCTTGTGCTACGGTATCAGACTGCACATCGCCATCATAGTTTTTACATGCCCAAACGAATGCTCCGCTCCATTTGAGCGCTGCTGCCACCATATCGTCAATCAGACGGTGTTCATAGGTGATGCCTGCGGCTTCGAATTGTGCCTTGAACTCGTTTTGATACACTTCCTCAAAGATGTCTTTGAAACGTCCATCGTACGCTTTCAGAATGGTGTTCTTGGTCGACAAATACAATGGCCAGTTTTTGGTCAAGGCCTGGTTGAAACACGAACGAGCAAAGCCGTAAATAGACTCATCGGTATTGTACATGCTGAGCGCAACACCATCACCTTTGAAATTATACACTTCCCAAGTCTGGGCTTCGCCTCCATCTTCCGGCACAAAGGTCATGGTAAGCTTTCCTTTGCCCTTTACCACCGTATCTGTAGCGCGGTATTGATCACCAAAAGCGTGACGTCCAATGCATATTGGCTGTGTCCAACCCGGAACCAAACGCGGTACGTTCTTCATGATAATTGGCTCACGAAACACGGTACCATCAACAATGTTACGGATGGTTCCATTGGGCGATTTCCACATTTTCTTCAAACCAAACTCTGCCACACGCGCTTCATCGGGAGTGATGGTAGCGCACTTGATACCCACATTGTACTTTTTAATCGCCTCTGCAGCATCAATGGTGATCTGGTCATTGGTCTCGTCCCTTTTCTCTATACCCAAGTCGTAATACTTGATATCCAAATCGAGGTACGGAAAAATGAGTTTCTCTTTGATAGACGCCCATATCACCCGGGTCATCTCATCACCATCGAGCTCAACAATTGGGTTGGCAACTTTGATTTTATTCATTGTCTGTGGATCTTAAAAATTTGAAAGGGCAAAGGTAGTTTTTTTAAAGAAAGTGACTGGAATAAAACAAAAAGAGGCGCTATAAATAGCACCTCTTCGCATTGTTTTTCTCACTATTAAGCGCGCTCGCGCTCGCTGAAGAAGAAGTTACCTTCGTTGGCAGCGTTTTCATCGCTGTCTGAACCGTGCACTGCATTTGCTGCAATGCTTTCAGCGAAGTCACGACGGATGGTGCCTTCTGCAGCTTGCTTAGGATCCGTAGCTCCAATCAAGTTGCGGAAGCTCTCAACCGCATTCTCCTTCTCAAGGATAGCAGCCACAATCGGACCAGAGGTCATGTAATCCACCAATTCGCCAAAGAACGAACGCTCTTTGTGAATAGCGTAAAACTTCTCTGCATCCTCGCGTGAAAGCTGTGTCCACTTCATCGCTTTGATGGTAAAACCAGCACCGATGATGCGGTCAATAATCTTCCCTGTATTTCCGGCTGCAGTAGCATCCGGCTTAATCATAGTAAATGTTCTGTTGGTAGCCATTATTCGGTACATTTTCGAAAATCGGCGCGAAGGTACGACATTTCCCGTATACGCCGAATTTTAATTTCACGTTAACGATTCTTGTCTTCGCTGCGCTGCGCCGACTCTTGCGATTTATATTGGTAGCCGTTTCTTTTGAATACATTTGTTTTCGGAACAAACCTTGCACGGCCTCTCAACATGAAGCACTCCATATTGGTCACCATTCTTTCTTTTCTATCGTTGTCTCTTCTCGGACAACCTCAAATAGTTACCGGACAACCTCTGGCGCCTCAACTCAAACAACAGGCAAATCTTCGCACCGGCGCTGAACAACCGGGGCGTTACCTGCCTTTGCTCCGCGGCAAACAGGTTGGCCTCATTGTAAACCAAACATCTGTAGCGGGCGACGAACATTTGGTGGATCTTTTGCTCCGAAATGAAATCAACGTGCGGGCTGTATTCGCCCCAGAACATGGATTTCGCGGTGATGCAGCCAATGGGGAAACGGTGGTTGGAGGAAAGGACCCGAAAACAGGTCTGACGGTTCACTCGTTGTACGGTAAAACCAAAAAGCCGACCCCAGACATGCTCAAGGATATCGATGTGCTTGTTTTCGACATACAGGATGTGGGAGCCCGCTTCTATACGTACCTCTCAACCATGTACTATGTCATGGAAGCCGCTGTGGAACAGAATATCGAAGTACTGGTGCTCGATAGACCCAATCCAAATGGCTTTTATGTAGACGGCCCCGTGTTGGACGAGAAATTCAAATCATTTGTAGGCATCATTCCCATCCCCGTCGTTCACGGGATGACCCTGGGCGAGCTCGCGCGGATGATCAATGGTGAAAAATGGCTGAAAAATGGAATGCAATGCGCACTCACAGTAGTTCCTTGCTCGGATTATGCGCATGATGTGGAGTACCACCTGCCTATCGACCCCAGCCCAAACCTAACGTCCATGTCGGCTATCTACCTTTACCCGTCACTCTGCTTTTTTGAGCCTACCAAGATCAGTATCGGACGAGGCACTGATTTTCCTTTTGAGTGCATGGGCTACCCCGGCAATAAGCTGGGCTCGTTTACATTTACGCCTGAACATCGGCCGGGAAAGGCCAACCATCCTGATTACGAAGGAAAAGTATGCACGGGAATGCATGTGGGCGAATTTGGATCATTCTATTTTCGGTTCTACGGTCGTCTCTATCTTCCGTACTTGCTAGAAATGTATGCTGAATACCCTGACAAAGAAGCCTTTTTTACCAATCCAGAATTCTTCGATAAACTTGCTGGTACAGACCAATTGCGCAAAGCTATCATTGCCGGAAAAACGGAAGAACAAATTCGCGCCGAATGGCAACCCGCCTTGGATACGTTCAAAGCTAAACGCAAAAAATACCTACTCTATCCTGACCCTCTGGTAAATTGATGCTTTCGCTTTTCAATATTGGGAAATTCAGCCCAGAGAACCGCCGAATGACAAACCTTCTCATCCTTTTAACCGTGCTTCAAACGGCGTTTTTGCGTTCGTTTCTGTTTCGCTCCTGAAATGCCAATTTCAATGGCACATCACGCTGTCTACGCAATTTTTCCCTACCTTTCGGATCCGTTTTCTGCATCGAACATGAAAAAACTTCTTTTACTCGCAGCCACCATCGCCGCTGTTAGCGGATGTAAAAAGCAAGATGAATTCATCAATCCAGTTTATAACTGTGAGTGTGGGTCTATCAAATGGCAAGGTGTTGACTATCCTTTTCAAATGGCTGAGTACGTATTGGGAGACCCTGGCGACATCCTCTCTCGTAAGTATTACCTGACGGCAGATGTGCGCACAGAATTCGAAACAGAACCACATCAACTGAATATCCAACTCGGGGTAGATACCGTAAACCACACCCCATTCTTCATTCCAGATCCTGACGTATTGAACTGGTTCGAAGAAATCAACCAGAACGATGCGCTTCTTCCATATCGAACTTATACGAGCACAGTAGGATTGGTGAACATCACCCCTGCTATTCTGGGCGGTAACGAGAGAGTGAGCTTTGAGATGATCATTCGCGAAGTGGTGAATGGTGATACCGTTGGTTTTGAGATCTCTACAAAAGGTAGTTTCAACGTCAATATCGCCAACTAACTTTTCAGTTCCTTTCGTTTGTTGTCCACTGAGCACGCATGGCTTGCTGGAAAACCTGCAGGGGATCTTTTTCTTCCCATACATTGCTCTCTATCAACACATCTGGCATCAATCCGCCGCCGGTGCGTTTTGTTTTAATGGCTAGATCAAAGCGAACACGGGGTATATTCACACTAAATCCAGTGTTCGGCAGTTTTAGCAAATAGTAATATCCACTGGTATGCCCTGCTTGTCCTCCGCAGGTGGGCTGTCCTATCAAAGTGCAATTCTCCACGTGGCTTCTGGCTATCGATGCAAACTCGGAGGCACCTGAAAACACATCGCCATCTACCCAAATGTAGACGGGACCGTCGAAGGTATTACTCGGACAAAATTTTGTTCGTTTGAATCGTTCCCTTCGCAACCAGCGACCGTCTTCTGTTTGATCGAATTCAATGGCCGCATACACCCAATCTTCCAACCAACGCAACCCGCCTTTGTGGAGGTGTTTGTAGTAGGATGATCGCGGGTTCGACATATACACAGCATTGTATCGCTCGATGGGTAAGGTGTTGAGATAGGACAAAAGAATGTTCTCATATCCTTCAATGCCTCCTCCATTTCCGCGTAGATCAATCACTAAATCGCTGCATTTGTGCTGCGCAACTTCTTGAAAAAAGCGATCTATCCATTGCTCAAAAGTGTTCAACTTCATTCCGCTAAATCGCGGGATGCGCAAGTAAGCTGTTGAACCATCGAATTTCCAAGAAAACGCATCTCGCGAATCCGAATACTTGGGATAAACCTCGTAAATGGCTTGTATTCTGTCGTTCATGGTGATGGCAGGTACGCTTATACTGTCTAACCTACCACGTTCATCCCGAACCACTACTTGATGCTCTGCCGGGAAACCAAAGTGCAGACCGTAATACCACCAAAACTGCTCATTCATGGCGGCTAGCTTTCCTGACAAATTGATGCCATCAGCAGTAACGTACGGAAGCAGTTCTCGAACCATATCGCGAATGGAAATTCCGTTTATTTCAACCACTTCTGTTCCACTTTTCAACCCAGGGTGTGCCGAGAAATTGCCGTAAATGGTGAGTTTTTGTCCACTCAGCGCTAGCGAAAACGGAATAAAACGTTCCCTTTCAAGGATGAACCGCGTTTGTGCATCAGATGGAACGATCCATGTATGTCCGTCTCTCACTCCGTCAACAACTTGAGACAAAAGGTGAAAGGCCTGGTGATAAGACACAGAATCATCGCCTTCAAAAGCTGCAAAGAGCTCCTCAAAAGCGGCAGGTTGGGTGTATGCATACAATCCGGCGTGCGATTCTCGAAGAACTTCTTTCAGCAACAGCGCATCTGCACGAAGTTCTGCGCCGCTTAAAGCGGGTTGGAACCACTGTGCTGAAGAGCATAGGGATATCCACGTAAAACTGATGACAAAGCAAAGCGCGCGCATACTTTAATATACGCTCAAAGTCAGTTAAAGGTTTCTTGCATCCCAACGAGTGTTTTTGTAA
>JBJOIB010000403.1:0-18527 GCA_046047375.1 Bacteroidota bacterium | reverse complement strand
GCGGTACGTGAGATCGTCGTTTTCGTTGACACCAACATAATCATTGTTTCCGGCAAAGGTGGGGGCGTGTAGTTCAAAATTCCCTGTTCCATTGGGAATTCGGGCATAGCCCATGTCTGCTTCTTGCGCGCCGAAAACAACTTGGTCTGCAATTTCACCGGCTGAATTCATCAACCAAACGGTTTCCCCTTCTGCTGAAAGTTTGAAATTGGCATGCATGGGTCCGTCTGCACCGTCTTCATCGGCCCAAACAATGAGGTATTCGTTGGGTTGAATTACGGTGCCATCTGGAATAGGCCATTTGTCGAGATTCCAACCATTGTCGGTCAACGCGTAACCGGTTAAGTCGATAGCGCTTAGGCCGTTGTTGTACAATTCAATCCAGTCTTCAGTTTGGTTAAGCTCGTCGTAAGCCGTTTGGGTGTTTTTCGCCATCACTTCGTTGATGACGACATCAGAGGCTGCTGCCCAAACAGCTTCTACCTCATAGTAGAAAACATCGTGTTCGGCCCCCGCCGGGGCATACGATCGTGAGCCGGCAGCATTGGCTCCAATGGCTTCAACATAAAACCGCACAACAGAACCGGCGGAGAGTCCCGGAATGTTGGCTGAATACGAAGCACCGTTGCCCGTCATTGCTACCACATTGAAAACGCCATCGAGCGCATCGCTCCAATACAGGTTCATTCCGGCTACTCCTGCCGTTGAAGTGGCGCTGGCCGAAATGGTCACTTCTTGCATCGAGAGCGGATTTTCCCACGTTCCCTCTGGGGAGGTCATTTCTACTCCGGAAATCGCTGGAGCTTCTTGCGCAATTTCAACATTGCTATTAAGCACAGTAGAGCGTTCTTCTACCCAATCTTGCAAGGCATTCACCTCCGAAAGAAATTGATTGTAGGTGTACAGTTTTTTGGGATCAGCGGCCACAAGGGCATCAATGAAATTCGCCCACGTTTCGATTTCTTCATTGAGAACGTCAGGATTCAGGGCTTCTGATAATAGGGTTCGCATGTGTGCTAAATAGCGTTGACGTAATTCTGGAACCTGCATCAAGCGATACAATAGCGGGTAGTTGCTATTGTCAGCATGGTAGAAAGGACTCCAATTCACGTTTGCGTCTTCCATCACGGTGTTTCCGTCGTACTCCAACGGGTGCATGCGGCCACTCTCTACGTCGAAATAAAGAAAGTAGTCCATCTTTCCCTTATACACATACCCATCGTCATCGCTGAACAAGATTTCTGAAGCCAAAAACCACAGGGCGCGGTCAACATCCATCACCTCATTTAGGGTAGCGTATAACTCATTCATCGGAGTGTTTTCCAGCACATCGCAGGTGGCAACCAAGTCATCCCACGGCTGTTGTATGGAAGAAGATTTCAAGGTGTAGTAATCTTGGTAATCCGCAGTGTCTGCGCCTAACCAGTTGAGGGCGGCTGTTCCATCTCCCCACTGCGGGCCTCCACCTGGACCTCCACCACCCGGGCCACCAGTGGTTCCTGAAGGAGCGTCAGCACGCCAACGTGTGCCGTCATTATCGAGAAACCACTCTTCTAAGTACTGTTTGTTGAGCTGTTGCAGGTTGGGGTACAGCCCCCAATCTTCACCGTTGATGTAGAGATGGCTGAAGTTGCACTGTGCTGCCGGAATGTGCCTACGGATGATTCTTTCGTAAATGAACTCACGAAGAAAGGAAGCGTCGAAAGCCCCATTTTGCAAATTGAACGACTCATAACCTTCGTGGTCTTGTCCATCAATCCACTCGTCGAGGGTGATGTTGAACGACTTCTTTTGGCCGTTCACCATCATGTATGAAGTTTGTCCTTTAAACCGCACACCAACTTGTGCGTAGGTGCTGCCATCGATTGTTATGGTGGCTTCTAGGGGTGTTGCTGAATTGTAGTTGTTGGTTAGCTGTGTCCACCAATTCGATTGATCGAAGGTGATTTCAATGGTTGGAACGGTGTTGGGATCGAAAAAATCGGTGTTATCTACTCCTCCTATGGTAAGAAGATGGTTCGCAGGATCTAACGTCCACTGGAAAGGCAAGTTTTGACTATGCAGGCCTGAGCTGAGGAACAATGTTCCCAGCCAAATCATTCGTTGAATCATGTTCTCAGCAATAAGAGGTTCTGTGCGCTTAGACAATGATCGAATGGATAGGTTTAATGGGGGAAGGTGTTTTTTTTCATTGTAGCTTTGAAGCATGATATTAATCACAGGTGGTACCGGAATGGTGGGCATGCATGCCGTATCAAATGCCATGAAAAGGGGCGTCAAGGTACGTGTGCTTTTGCGGGAAGCGGCCGACAAAACTGCCCTTCTTCAGCATTTGCAGTATGAGCAAATAGAAGGAGAGCCGGAGTGGTGTATTGGAGACATACTGGATGTTAGCTCACTGGAAGACGCAATGGCCGGTTGTGAAGAGGTTTTCCACGCTGCCGCCTTGGTTTCTTTCCATGGCCGGGATCGGGATGCCTTGATGACTGTGAATGTAGAAGGAACGGCTAACATGGTCAATGTGGCGTTGTCTGGTGAGGTGCGTACATTTTATTACATAAGCTCTGTGGCCGCTTTAGGGCGTGGCGAAAAAGAACAGCTAACCGATGAGGAAACAGAGTGGAAGGATGGGCCAACGATATCAGGCTATGCGCGCAGTAAGCATTTGGCTGAACGCGAGGTATGGCGTGGACATGAGGAAGGGTTGCGGGTAGTGGTTGTGAACCCAGGGGTTATCCTCGGGTACGGTGATTTCAATCGGAGCAGTGCGGCACTTTATTCCAACATTTACAAGGGACTGCCATTTTATCCTTCTGGAACAAATGGCTTCGTGGCTGTTGCCGATGTGGTTCACGCCTGCTTTTACCTTGCCGAAAAGAAGCTGTTCAACGATCGCTTTTTGCTTGTGGGAGAGCATTGGACGTACAAGCAACTGTTTGAGTCCATCGCACAATCCATCGGCGTTCAGCCACCTCAAAAAAGTGCCCCCACTTGGTTGCTTCAGGTAACGTGGAGAATAGCCGCTTTGATGGAGTTTATGACTGGAAAAAGGGCGGTAATAACCAAGGAAGCGGTGAACAATACGCGACGAAGCTATACTTACAGCAACCGTAAAATGGTTCAAACGGGCTTTACATTCACGCCACTTGCTGACGTTATTGCCCAGGCGGGAAAGGCCTACAAAGAAAGCATTACTCCTTAATTCTGGCTTCTACCACGCTCTGTCTGCCGCTGCACCAAAATATTCAGCACCTCTTCATAGATGGCGATCATGTCGTCGGGATCTTCGTAATACCACAGAAATGAGTCTCTGAACTGTTGTTCTGTGATATTGTGTTGGTGAAAAACAGAAACATAATAGCCTGCAATTCGGGGAGCAGGATTATCGATGCGAATCATTTTCTGTTTTGAAACGGCCTCGAGCTGTTGGATGTCGACCAGCAAATTCACAAACGCATCACGCGGAATAAGTCCGGGCGGTTGCGTGCGGGTTTCTTCAGCACATGAAGCCAAGAGGAGTATGAGGAGTAGCTTTTTCAACGGTTGAACATCAAGCGTTTTCCGGCTGGCGCATCGCCCACGGTTTCTCCATCATAAACATGCACACCATTGACCCAAGTGCCCGCAATTTGATGTGAAAAGGCGGTTCCTTCAAACGGAGACCAGCCACATTTGTACAGCAGGCTATCGCGGGTCACGATCCAGTTTGAGTTGGGTTTCACCAGCACCAGGTCTGCGTAATAGCCTTCTCTTAGGTAACCACGGTCTTGAATTTGGAACATATCGGCCACGTTGTGGGCCATAAGTCGCGGAATATCCGTTTTATCAATCACTCCCTGTGATGCAAGTTCAAACATGGCAACCACCGAATGCTGTACAAGCGGACCTCCGGATGGTGCTTTGAAGTAGGATTGTTGCTTTTCTTCAATGGTATGAGGGGCGTGGTCGGTAGCAACAACATCTATTTTTCCATTTTTCAAAGCGGCGCGAATGGCAGTGCGGTCATCGGCGGTTTT
Organism: Bacteroidota bacterium; assembly: GCA_046047375.1. Classification (GTDB taxonomy): domain Bacteria; phylum Bacteroidota; class Bacteroidia; order Flavobacteriales_D; family Sanyastnellaceae; genus RI-182. The sequence goes on along the minus strand of JBJOIB010000403.1, from coordinate 14,511 downwards.
CACGGCAGGATTCCACTTGATCCAGCTGCCCTTTTCTACATAGTCTTTATCTGAGAACCACAGGTGGTGAATGCATGCTTCCGCGGTGATGCGTTTTTCAGACAACGGAATATCGTTTCGGAACAACGCGAGTTCTTTCGCCGTGGAGATGTGCAGAATGTGCAGGCGGGTGTTGTATTTCGTTGCGAGTTCCACTGCTAAAGAAGAACTCAGGTAGCATGCCTCTTCACTCCGAATGATCGGGTGTTGGCTCATTGGCACCATTTCGCCATAGGTGGCACGCGCTGCTTCAGTGTTTTTGCGAATGGTAGCTTCATCTTCACAATGAGTGGCAATGAGTAGCGGACATTCTTTGAACAAGGCTTCAAGCACCGAGCGGTTATCTACAAGCATGTTTCCGGTTGAGGATCCCATAAACACCTTTACACCACATACCGTGTGAGGATCTGTTTTGAGCACCTCCTCGAGGTTGTCGTTACCGGCACCCATGAAAAACGAATAGTTAGCTGGGGAAACAGCCGCTGCGCGATCGTATTTTTGTTGCAGTAGGTCTTGCGTGAGCGTGTTGGGCACCGTATTGGGCATTTCCATAAAGCTCGTAACACCCCCGGCAACAGCGGCCCTCGATTCGGTTGCCAGTTCGCCTTTGTGTGTTAGTCCCGGCTCCCTGAAATGCACTTGGTCATCAATGGCCCCGGCAATGAGGTAAAAACCATCGGCTTGAATCACTTCATCGGTGCGTGGCTCGGCAGTGCACGAAAAATCAATATGTTGAATGCGCTCATCGCGCACTACGACATTGGCTTTACGAACGGTTCCTTCGTTAATGAGAGTCGCGTTTTTAAAGAGTGTTGAGGCCATTCGAGTTATTTTGCCGGTTGAACATTCATGAAGCGCATTTTGAGCACTCCCCAGAAAGCTTCCTTAAAAATACCCATGCTCATTTTACTCTCTCCGTATTGACGGTCGATAAAGGTGATGGGCACTTCTTTCGCTTTGAATCCGAGGCGTTGCGCCTTGTATTTCATTTCAATTTGAAAGGCGTAACCGATGAAGCGGATGGAAGATAAATCGATGGTTTCAAGCACGCGTCTATGGTAGCATTTGAAACCTGCGGTACAATCGCGAATACCCATCCAGAGCACAAGGTTCACGTACACGCTTGCAAAATAACTCATCATCACGCGGTTGAGCGGCCAGTTATCTACTTTACCACCCTTAACGTAACGTGATCCGATGGCGAAATCGGCACCAGCCAAGCAGGCTTCACGCAGGCGCACGAGGTCATCCGGGTTATGCGAAAAATCGGCATCCATTTCAAAAAGATAGGTGTAACCCATCTCTAAGCCTTTTCGAAAACCCGCAATGTATGCCGTGCCAAGCCCCTGCTTTCCTGATCTTTCGAGGATGTGCAAAGCACCAGGAAACTCTAGCATCAGTTGCTTAACAATGCTAGCCGTGCCATCGGGGGATCCATCATCCACAATGAGCACATGCAGCGGCACGGGGAGTGAGAACACTTTTCGCACGATGGCTTCAATGTTCTCTTTTTCATTGTAGGTGGGTATGATGACGAGACTATCTGACACGAGATTTGTTTTCAGGTGTAAATATAGTGTTCAACACAATGCTAGCTGTTCATGTAAAGAAAGTTAACTTCTTCGCGAGACAAGTGTCGCCATTCGCCGCGCGGAAGGTCTTTCTTGGTAAGTCCGGCAAAGAAAACGCGGTCGAGTTTGGTAATCGTATATCCGAAGTGTTCGAAAATACGACGCACAATGCGGTTTCTTCCGGAGTGAATCTCGATACCAATTTCGTGATGGTCTTCCCCTTTCCCAACGTAGCTGATGTCGTCTGCTTTGATAGGGCCATCTTCGAGTTCAATCCCGTTGCGAATCTGATCGAGGTGATCAGGGCTAACCTTTTCGCGGGTTGTTACGTGGTATATTTTTCGGATGCCATGTGAGGGGTGCATCAGGCGCTTGGCCAAATCACCATCGTTGGTAAACAGCAACAATCCTGTGGTTGAGCGGTCCAATCGACCCACTGGAAAAATGCGTTCCTTGGTAGAGTTCTTCACCAAAGACATCACTGTTTTCCGACCCATGGGGTCATCCATGGTAGTGAGGAAGTTTTTCGGTTTGTTGAGGAGGACGTATTGCTTCTTTTCCGGACGAATGGTGTGGCCGTCGTACTTCACAACATCCATGGGAGTCACTTTTCTTCCGAGCTCCGTTACGATTTCGCCGTTAACCGATACTACCCCTGTGCTGATGAGCACATCAGCCTCTCTGCGCGAGCAAACACCGCTGTTGGCAATGAATTTATTGAGGCGGATGGGAGTGTTTTCATCCGGCGCTGTCTTTGGCTTTTTCGCTGCCGGTTTCGGTCTGCCAAAAGGCTTTCCTTTGCCAAATCCACCGCGGTCGAAGGATTTTCCTTTGTCGCCGAATTTCGGTTTATCAAAAGATTTTCCTTTGTCTCCATATTTCCCTTTGGACGAAGATTTTCCGTCTGGGTTAAAGCGAGGACGATCGTCTTCTTCCCGAGGGGTTCGACGAGCAGAAGAGGGGCGATCTGAGTCAAAAGAGCGCTGTTCGAAAGAGCGCGGTTTCTCAAACGTTTTCCCTCTGTTTCCCGACTTTTCTTTGTCGAAGGATTTTCCTTTTTCACTGTATTTCGGTGCGTCGCCGGGTTTTCCTTTGTCACCGAATTTACCTTTTGACGGTGATTTTCCGTCTTTGCCGAAGCGTGGTCGATCGCCTTCATCTCGAAGGGGTTGACGGGAGGTTGTTTTGCGGTCGGACTCAAAAGGGCGTGGTGATGATGCTTTGCGCGTTCCTGAAGAAGGTCCGCGTTTAGCTGGTTTATCAGCGCCTGTCCTACCACGACCTCCGGAAGTGGGTTTTCTATTCATACATGAATTCTCAATGCAAAGGTACAAAGAAACTCAAGCGATGGGGTAAAAGGCACGTTCGATGTGTTCAATGTGATAGGCTCCGGGCTGACCTGTAACCGAAATCACGTCGAAACGCGCCTCGCTTTTACCGTCTGTATGCCAGCGCAAATAGGCGTCAGCGCACCGAATAATGGCTTGCTGTTTGGCTCTGTTTACAGCTTGCCAAGGCGCGGCTGTTTGGGCAGATTTGCGCAGCTTAACCTCCACAAAAACAAGGGTCTGGCCGTTGCGGGCAATGATGTCGACTTCGTTTTTTCCCAAGCGCCAGCGACGGGCTAAAATAGCATAGCCTTTCTGTGCTAAAAATTGCGCTGCCAGTTCTTCACCCAGCTCTCCGGTTGATGTTGTTGTGTTTTCCATGCCCCATGTTACCAGTTTTCAGGCAAAGAAAAAGCGCCACTTTACGGATGGCGCTTTTTGTTTTATAATCGTATGTTAAGTGCACTACTTCAACACCAAATCTACACTTCCAATTTTGTTTTCGCCTTCATAAATGAACAGCTTGTAATCACCATCATTCAATTCGTTGGAAACGGTGTAGAAAACACAAACATCCATACGTTGATTGTTGTAGTCAATGGTGCGCATTACGCTGTACGGCTGAGTACCTTCACCGGCAAAGTTTCCGGTTGGATTACCTTCGGCTGGGAGCACTTTTCCATCCGGACCCACAATACGCATGTAGATGTTTTTCGTGCCCGGTTTGGCGATTTTATTTTCCATCAAGGTAAAGCAGCTTTTAATCATTTCTGTTTTCGAAGCTCTTGAGGTTTCAACTTGTTTTCCGCTGCTGCGAAGATTGATGGCGCTAGCGGTGGCTGATGAAACTTGAAGTACCTGTCCGGTGGCAATGATGTTTTCCATGTTGCTCTGACGATCCAGGAGCTCCTGGTTTTCGCCCTCTACCTGTTCAACACGGCCTTTGATCTCCATGTTTTCAGCCATCAAAGCTTGATTGAGCTGGTTGAGGGAGTCAATGGTAACCACGTAACCCTTCATGATATCACGCAAGGTGTTGGTTTCTTTTTTCAGTTTTTCAACGCTCCAGTTGCGGTCTTTCACTTTTTTCAAAAGGTCGTCAATTTGCGACTTTTGAGCAGCCATCTCAGCCATCAAGACGGAGTTTTCCGTTTTAAGGGTGTCGTAGCTAAAACGCATTTTTTGCAGTTCCAATTCGAGTTCCCGACGGTCACCGTCAAGTTCAACTACTTCCGCAGCTTGCACTTCAATGACGTCTTGTTTTTTCGAGAGGTTGTAACCGAGGTACGCGCAAACCATGAGGAGCGCAACAATTACGGCAATGTATCCTTTGTTGTTCATGATCGTGAGGATTTATTATGCGAAGTTAACGCTTCCAATGAAGCTACATTGTTCTACGCTGGTTTTCTGCGTCTTTTTTTCTTCTAATCGTGCCTGTTGATAAGTTAAGCGCATTACCTCAAAAGGGTGAAGTGTCGTCCTATTTCTTTGGCGGTATCATCAAGGCATCGACGTTGAAATCGAATCAAGGCGTAATAGGTGCCGTCGGCGTGGTCGTCGCCTGACCACTCCATGATTCCATTGGACGAATCAAAAAGCAGGGCTCCCCATCTGTTGTAGATTTGAAGCTGGTAGTCTTCCAAATAGTCATAAATGGATTTATTGCCGGGTAACTCAACTGGCACTCCGGGAGCCAGTTCGAAAAAGAGGTGAAAGGTATCGTTGATGGCGTCTCCATTGGGAGTGAATACGTTCGGAATGGCTACAGGGTATGGTAAAGGACCCGGAAACACATCTATTTCAACAGAAGTGGATTCTGTTACATCACACAAACCGTTGTACGCCTCAAGCTGAACGGTGTAAGTTCCTGGCTCACCGTACACATGCACCGCCGTTTCAGTTCCGTACTCAGTGCCATCTCCCGCTTGCCACAGTATGTCGTCGGCACCCTCGCCGGTAAAGGTAAATTGCACCACATTGCTCGTGTCGCACGGACCGGGAACCGCCAGGGTGTATTCCAAAACAATCGGGTCTTCAGGCAAGATGATGATTTCTGCAAAGGCGGTATCAGCGCAGGCAGATCCTGGATCAGCGATCAACTGAACCAGGTAATTGCCGGTAGAAGGAAAGGTGTGCTCCGGTTCGAAGACCGCGGAATTGTTGTTTCCAGCATGTCCGAAAAACCAACTATATGTAGTAGCAAATTGGGAGTTGTTTTCGAACGTAAAGCTCAGGCCTTCACAGAAGGAAGTTTGAGGAGCCACTTCCGCAATGGGAAAGGGGTCTACAATAAAATCAGCACTGTAGGAGGCTTCACAAGGGCCAAATTGCAAGGTAAGGGTGGCAGTGTTGGTGCCGGCAACGCCGGCGATGAAGGAATCTTCGCCAGCCTCAAAGGATGTTTCTGGCACTGAACCTATTCCAAAATTCCAGTTGAAACTTACAGCACTGGAATATGCACTATCCGGCGCCACTTCAAACAAGCGTCCGCCCGGCACACACTCACCGCCTTCTAGGGTAAACTCAGCGCTCAACGGCCAGAAGGCATACACAGCCACTTCAGCTGTATCGGCGCACGTCCCTCCGGGGTTGGCAATCAGAGTTACGGTGTAAACACCTGCATCGGGATAGGTAAACGAAGGCGATTGTTCAGCACTACCATCGCCGGCAGGCGTTCCAAAATCCCACTCAAACGTTGTGGCACCGCTCGATTGGTTTTCGAAGGTGTACGCTAATCCTTCGCATTGAGGCAGCTCATCTAAATTGGCAATGGTTGCCTGACCGCACAGCACCACATTGAACTGAAAATCGCGGTTGGTGGTAGAAAGCAACTGCCCGTTGCGGTACTCTTCAACGCAAACACCCACCACGAACTGACCCACTTGGGTGGGAGTGCCGGTCATCAATCCGCTATCTATGTCTACAGAGAAAGCCGGCGTCGAAGTAATGGGGTAATCAACGGAAAACGTGGCATTCCAGGGCACATCGAGATAGGGAGGGGCGGTTGGAGGATTCATTTGAACCCCCGGAATGCCTCCATCTTTTGGATTGCAGAAGATGTACACCAGTGAGTCGCCATCGGCATCTGTAGCGCTGTAGTCGAACACAAAGGGTTCGTTGGCGCACAAAAGCACAGGAGGCAGGTTGTTGAAGAGTGGATTGGTATTGCAGGCGGCAGCAGAAGAAGGGGGAATTTCAGTGAAAAAGGTGCTGCCGAGATTGTCGCCCCCCGCAGGCACATTCAAGATAGTGGTGTTGCGGCAACAACGCTGATACGCCAAGGTATAACCTATGGCAGATGGCGGAATGGTGAGTTGACCTGTGTAAATAGCTTCTTGCACGCATACATTATCGGGCGGAATCAAACAAGGATCGCCGGTGTCCAAAGGCAGGGTTGTGACAGTGGCTTCAGACAGTGCAAGCTGGAGAGATGTTACGAGAGTGCTGTTTTCATAAACGCCAACCACCGGATTGGGGTCGTAGCCCGAGTTGCCCGGGTTGCAGTCGCGGTACACGTACAAAGTGATCTCATACAGGTTGTTTCCGAGACACTCATAGTGAATGGCACCACCAACAATGTGCGAGGCTTCGGCATAGAAGAAGCTAAGCAACGCGAAAAGGCTCAGTATGGTTCTCATGCGGTTGTAAATAAGCAAGATAGCAAAATGGGAATAATTGAAGTCAGTAAAGTTGCTGCACACGTTGAAACCTTATCTTTGCCATACGCATATTTGAAACACATGGCAAACATCTCCACATACGATTTTTCAGGCCGCCGCGCCTTGGTTCGGGTCGACTTCAACGTACCGTTGAATGAGCATTTTGAAGTTACAGACGACACCCGCATTCGGGCCGCTGTTCCAACCATTCTTCACATTTTGGAACGAGGCGGAAGTGTTGTGTTGATGTCGCATTTCGGCCGCCCAAAAGGCCAGGTAAATGCTGATATGTCGTTGCGTCACATTCTTCCCACCGTGGAGCGTTTGTTGGGCAAGAAAGTGCATTTTGCTTCTGATTGCATCGGAGAGGCCGCCCTGGGAGTAACCTCCCAACTTGTTGCTGGTGAGGTTGCATTGCTCGAAAACCTACGTTTTCACAAGGAAGAAGAGAAAGGCGATGAGTTTTTTGCGGGTCAGTTGGCAGAGAATGGCGATGTGTATGTGAACGACGCTTTTGGAACGGCGCATCGGGCGCATGCGAGCACAGCGGTGATTGCTCGGTTTTTCCCTCATGACAAGATGTTTGGCTTCTTGATGCAGGATGAGGTTGTGAATGTTGAGCGCGTGTTGAATGGCGCAGACCAACCGGTTACAGCCATTGTTGGGGGAGCCAAGGTGTCTTCTAAGATTACGATTCTCGAAAACCTCATCGAAAAGGTTGACAACGTGTTGATTGGCGGAGGCATGGCTTATACGTTTGTGAAAGCCATGGGGGGTCAGGTTGGAAACAGCCTTGTTGAAGATGATTTTTTGGAGAAAGCCATCGAAATTCAGCAGAAAGCTTCAGCGCGAGGAGTAAAGCTTTACTTGCCATCTGATACGGTTGTGGCTGACGCCTTTTCGGCGGATGCAGCTACCCAACTCACAGCAACGAAAGCTATTCCAGACGGGTGGATGGGACTTGATATTGGGCCTGAAACAGCCCAAACGTATGCTGCGGTGATTGCCGCCAGCAAAACCATTTTATGGAACGGCCCGATGGGGGTTTTCGAGATGGATGCTTTTGCCAAAGGAACCAAAGCGGTGGCTGATGCGTTGGTAGCCGCAACCACACAAGGCACGTTTACCTTGGTTGGCGGTGGAGACTCCGTAGCGGCCATCAACAAGTATGGTTTGGCACAAAAAGTGAGCTACGTGTCTACCGGTGGAGGAGCCATGCTGGAGTATCTGGAAGGACTAGTTTTGCCCGGCATCGCCGCCATCCGCGAGTAAGCGAAAATCATGCTTAAGCACCTAGGCACAATCTTGTTGGTAACCCTTGCTGCGCTGAATATCCGCGCACAAGTAAGTGTTTACCCCAACGATCAGTTTTTTTACAGCAACATGCTGTTGAACATCGATGAAGGCATTGTATTGCCAGGCAACTCGGTTTTCCGCATGGATGCGCTGTATACGGTATCAGACGGGCGGATATACAGGGGTTTCAGCTCGTCTCCTTTTGATCTGTTGTACACAGTACGTGAGGGCAAAGTATATCCGCTCGACAGTCGCTTTTCGGGAGATGTGCTTTTTACGATGCACAACGGGGTTATTTACTCCGGAGACAGCACGTTTCCGCTCGATGCACTGTTTACCTTGCACAACGGAGGAATATTCACAGGCAAGAGCACCGTGGTGTTTGACCGCGTCTTGATGGTAAGTGGGGCCTTAACAGACGCGGAGTTTTTCGCCCTGTTGTTGGCTCTTGAAATGCTCTAGGCTATTAAGCGGGCTCTACACGGAAGGTGTAGTATTCCATGATGAGGTTTGCCAGCAATTTCTCACACGCTTCTTTTACGCGTGCTTCGGCACCAGCCTGATTGTCGGCCTCCACGGTCAGTGAAATGTGCTTTCCAATGCGCACGTTGGTGATTTCGGCAAGCCCAATGTTTTTCATGTTGTTACTTACCGCTTTTCCCTGAGGGTCAAGCAATGCCTCAAGGGGCATAATGTCTATTTCAGCGCGGAATTTCATGCGTGACGGTTGCGTGTTATTATCGAAATGATCGGGTACAAAAGTAGTACAATCGGAACGGGCGCCCAAGCATTTTCAAGAATCATGTAAATGACCACATACGACACTACAGAAGCGAGGGCTAACACAAGTTGGGGCGTTGAGGGTTTTCCGTTCGCTATTTTGAGGGATAGGAGCGGAAAAGAGGCGTTCAGCAGGTAGGCAGAGAGCACGGCAACGCCGGCGATGATGAGGGGCAGTGCTTGCGCCGAAGGGTGAAGAGTTACAACGCTCATCATGATGCCGAGCCAGAGTAACGTATTGGCAGGTGTTGGAACACCTATGAAGCCGTATTCTTGTCGGGTATCGATGTTGAATTTAGCCAATCGGTATACAGAGGCAGGAAGAATGATGAGCGGTGATAGAAGCACCCAAGTATCTGAAACGCCCAGAGCGTGCATGGTGTAGACGCCTGCAAAGGCTGGAAAAACACCAAATGAAACGGCATCAGCCAAAGAGTCGAGCTGTTTGCCCAAGGGGCCCGAAACCTTGAGTGCTCGAGCGGCGAAGCCGTCCAAAAAGTCGGCCACAGCCGCGCCGAGAATGCAATAGGCGGCTGCGGTGGGATTTTGTTGCCACAGCAAGTACCAAATGGCGATGCCACCAAGCGTTGCATTGGCGAGGGTGAGCGCATTGGGCAATAGTCTGAGTACATTCATGGTGCGAAGATAGAGAATCAACAAGGTTCTTGGTTGTCGACCAGTATTTTATAAAGTGCTGATAATCAAATCATTTTGTTTTTTCGTCGGACGAAATGAAACTTTCTTTATCAACTTCAGTAAGAGCTGTTGAAAACGTTTGAAGAATTCGTATATTTGCCATCCGTTAGAAATCTGGTCCTGTGGCCGAGTGGCTAGGCTCAGGTCTGCAAAACCTGCTACAGCGGTTCGAATCCGCTCGGGACCTCAAAAAAAAAACTCCGCACATGCGGAGTTTTTTGTTTTAGGTCTATTGCGTTTTTTGGTGGACTATTCTTTGCGCGATGCCCAGTCCATATTTCGGCTCAGGTACATGAGTATTCCCATCACGATAAACAAGCCGATGCTGCCCATGAGGAGCGAGTAGTTGGCGAGTTGCACGAGGGTAAAGATGAAGAAGTACAGGGCGGCGAGCACGAAGAAAACGATGGTGGTGAGTTTCATATCGCGGAAGATATGCTTTACGTACCATGAGATTTGGAGAATGATGGCCGCGGAGGCGATAAGGTAGGCGTAGTTGAATCCCACATACTCAGAGAGCGAGAGCAGGAGCACGTAAAAGAGGCACAGGGCGAGTCCTACAATAATGAATTGCAGTACGTGCACTCGTACCTTTTTAATGAGTTGAATGAAGAAGAAGGTAACAAAAGTAAGGGCTATAAAGAGCACTGCGTACTTTGCTGACCGTTCTGTTTTGCGGTATTCGCCTACTTCTTCAAAGAGTTCTACGCCGAAGGTGTAATCGCGGGTATTGAACACATCGGCGGTGAAAGTTTGCGGGATGCTACGGTTGAGGTGGAGCACCTTCCATTGGGCATCGAATCCTGATTCATTGGGGTCGTTGCGTTGGTCGGGCAGAAAGTTTCCGAAGTATTTCGGGTCTTTCCAGGTAGAAGACAGGTGGGCAGTGGTTGTTTTTCCGAGGGGGGTGAACCCGATTCGGCCGCTTCCTCTCAGGTTGGCTTTCAGGTTGAATGTACTTGCTTGGCTTGTTGGATCAGACAGATCGATGATGGTGCTTACGCCTGAGTTGAGGATGGTATTGTATGTGGTTCCGCTGGTGAAGGTGTACAGCGAGTCGTTCCACTTCATGGAGAGTTCTTCTTGCACCCCGCGTTGGTCGGGGATGGCGATTGCTATCTGGCATCGGTTCCAATGCACTGTGATATTTTCTTCTGTGAAGATGCTGTGTTGCGGTCGGTTGAAGGAGCCTGAGATGGTGAGGTCGGCGGAGTACACATTGACTTCATAGATCCCGCGCTCGCGTTTTTCCATGTTCAGTTGTCCTTGGTAGTTCAGCGTTTCTGGCAGAAAGTGCACAAAGCCTTCTTCGCGTGTTTCCACTGTTTTTCCTTCTGTGGTGGTAATGAGTGTTAGGCGTTCGTAGGGCACGGTGAGCACGGGTCCTTCAATGATTTGTTCTCCCGACCATTCCGACATGATTTCGTGTTTCACTTCATCTTGGTAGTAGCCTCGTTCGCGAATAACATCGCGCACCATTTCGAGAGGAATCAGGAGGAGGAGGAGAATGAAGCCTATTCCAAACAACTTGAGAGTGACGGAACCGGCCACCCACTCACTGAATTTTTCGAACACTGTTTTTTCGGTCATAATGGTTTGTTTTTGAGATGAGGCTGCAATACTCGTATTCAGGAATGTTAACGGCTGTGAAAAGATAAAAGTGCGCCTTTTTTTCAAGGATTCGTTTTTCGGGCGGGTAAAAAAAAACAGCAAAGACTAAAAAAAGTAGCAAATGATTTATAATTTAGCAGCGTGCGTTTGCACAACCTAAACAAACATTGAGGGGCCATGGAGGAGAGATCAATCATGCACATGGATTTAGACACATTTTTTGTGTCGGTGGAGCGCTTGCAAGACAGCAGGTTGGATGGCAAGCCGATCTTGATTGGGGGCACCAGTGATCGGGGAGTAGTAGCCTCGTGCAGTTATGAGGCGCGTCGGTTTGGTGTTCATTCGGGCATGCCGATGAAGATGGCCCGGATGCTTTGTCCGGAGGCCATGGTGATACGGGGGAATTCGATGAGTTATTTGAAGTATTCAGACATGGTTACGGAGATTGTACGCACGTCGGTACCGGTGTTTGAGAAGAGTTCGATAGATGAGTTTTACGGGGATTTGACGGGGATGGATCGGTTTTATGGCTGTTACAAGTTTGCCGGTGAGTTGCGTACGCGGATCATTCGGGAGACGGGGCTTCCGATTTCGTTTGGGCTTTCAACTTCAAAGACGGTAGCGAAGGTAGCCACGGGAGAGGCCAAGCCGAACAATCAGATGCAGGTAGTGCGAGGACATGAGCAGGAGTTTTTAGCGCCCTTGTCGATTCGGAAGATTCCGATGGTTGGTGATAAAACCTATCAAACGCTGCGCAACTTGGGGGTGAAGATTATACACACCATACAAGAGATGCCGCCGGAGATGATGGAGCGGGTATTGGGGCAGAATGGGTTGGCGATATGGCACAAGGCGCGCGGGGAAGACCGGGGGGAGGTAGTTCCGTATTCGGAGCGCAAGTCGATATCGACAGAGCGCACGTTTGACCGCGACACCATTGACGTGGCGAAGCTGCGGGGAATTTTGATTGCGATGGCGGAGAATCTGGCGTTTCAGTTGCGGCGTGGACATAAGTTAACGGCCTGCGTAACGGTGAAGATACGGTACTCTGATTTTAACACTTACAGCCAGCAGGTGCGTATTCCTTACACCGCGGCAGATCATCAACTTATTCCGCAGGTGTTGGAGTTGTTTGATAAGTTGTACAACCGCCGGTTGCTTGTTAGGCTGATAGGAGTACGGTTCAGCCACCTCGTAGGAGGGGGGTATCAAATCAATCTTTTCGACGACAGTGAGGAGCGCATACGGCTGTACCAGGCGATGGATAAAATTCGGCTGCAATATGGAGACCGCGCCGTGGTGAGCGCTGCCGGAATGGATGCCCGCAGCATTGGTCGTTCCAACCCCTTCGACGGCGGCCCACCTTTGCTACTAGCGAACAGGAGAAGGTAAGTTGAAAACTAAAAAATGGATCAAAAAACCGACACGAAAGCTACAATAATTAGTAAATGATTCGTAATTTAGCAGTCGCTTCTAGTTGGTTTTTTCGCTTTATCTCAGAGTATTTTTTGGAATGAAAGCATAACTTGAAGCGAGGTTCATTTAAATACAAATGTCATGTGTGGAAGATATGTTACCGTTTCAACACTCAAAACCATTGAGAAACGCTTCAACGTTAAAACGGCTCGTCCGGATCAGTACGTTGTCAACACCAACATTTCGCATGGCACATTGGCGCCTGTAATTGCCTCCAACCTGCCCGGCGAAGTTCAATTTATGCAGTTTGGGTTCACGCCCAATTGGGCGCAAAAGCAGTTTTATATGATCAACGCCCGTGCGGAGGGGGATCACAACAGTGCCGACGATCCGCAGTACACCGGAGCGATGGGCATCATCAACAAACCCATGTTCCGACAATCTATTCGCAGTAAAAGGTGTCTGGTAATTGCCGATGCCTTTATAGAGGGACCGAAAAAAGAGAAGCTCGACAAGCCCTACTTGGTTCATTTACGCAACAAAGAGAGGCCCTTTGCGCTGGCCGGCATCTGGGATGAGTGGGTTAACAAAGAGACCGGAGCGGTGGTGCATTCGTTCGCCATTATTACCACCGTTGCCAACGATCTCATGCTGCGCATTGGCCACCACCGATCACCGGTTATCTTGAAACGAGAACAAGAGCAAGACTGGATCAATCCTGAATTGGCACTCAGCGATGTGACGTCTATGTTGCTTCCGCACGATGCGGGAAAAATGAACGCCTATCCCATTGGTAGCGCTATTAAAAATCCACGCAACAACGGCCTCGACTTACTGCAGCCAACTGGCGAGCCGGTTTATAGCGAAGTAGACTATACTCTGAACGAAGAAATAAAAATGTTCGGTATGGGAGAAACACGAGCGAGGGAGCGTAGACAGAACGAGAAATAGCCACTCATGCACTCTTATTACTCGTTGAGATATGGGGTGCTTTCTCCCAAGGAAGTGCTGGAACACGCTGTTTCTGGTGGCTTTGAGTGTGCACTGTTGGCCGATGTGAACAACACTACAGCAGCCCTTGACTTTGTTCGGATGTCGGCCAAATACAATGTAAAGCCCGTATTGGGAGTCGATTTTCGCAACGGCGCGCAGCCCTGTTACCTGGCCATTGCTCGGAACAATGCGGGGTATTATGAAATCAATGCGCATCTCTCACACCATCTGCATCATAAAAAACCCTTTCCACTGCAGGCACCTGTTTTTGAGCATTGCTACGTCATATATCCGTTTCACACGCCTCTCACCGACTTCCGGGCACATGAGTTCCGCGGTGTTGAAGCGAGCGACTTGCCTAAAGTCAGGCTACATCCGACCCGCTGGGGAGATAAACTCATGGCTTCACCCACCATGACGTTTCGCAACAAGGCCGATTTTAATACCCACAGGTTGCTCCGGGCGATTGACAATAACACCTTGCTCAGCAAGCTACCCCTTGAGCAGCAGGCATCTCCAAACGATCGTTATCGGACAATGCCGGAGCTGCAAGAAGCATTTGAGGAGCGTTCCGATTTGCTTCATCGTTACTTGGAGATGTTAGCGAGCTGTGAAGTGCATTTTACCTTTGGCACCGAGCACCCGCATCAAAATCAACAAACCTACACCGGTAGCATGGAGGGCGATGCTGCGATGCTGCGTAAGTTGTGTGAAGACGGCATCGGATACCGCTATCCCGTAGTAACCCCTCAGATTCAGTCACGCATCAAGAAAGAGCTGGAAATCATTCAAGAAAAGGGCTTTTTGTCGTATTTCTTGATCAATTGGGACATCACCACCTACGCTCGCAACAAGGGTTATTTTTACGTTGGACGGGGAAGCGGGGCCAACAGCATTGTGGCGTATATTCTGCGTATTACCGATGTTGACCCTATTGAGCTGGACCTGTATTTTGAGCGGTTTATCAACCTGTACCGGCGAAATCCACCTGATTTTGATATCGATTTTTCGTGGACCGATCGCGACGACGTTACCCGCTACATCTTTGAGCGGTTTCGACATGTAACGCTGCTGGGGGCTTACAGCACCTTTCAATATCGGGCAGTGATTCGGGAGCTGGGA
>JBJOIB010000402.1:0-2709 GCA_046047375.1 Bacteroidota bacterium | reverse complement strand
TGTCCCGGAGGGGTCACTGTACCTCCGCCATCTGCCCAGTACTCAGCAATAATGGCTTGCTCAGGAGTAAGGTTGTTCACAGCGTCGTACACAGCTAAAGCCTCTTGATACAAATCGCTCCCTACCTCGTCTGAATAACTAGGTGGCTCTGGGGCTATCATACTCAAATCGGCATACTCTACCACAAAACAACGTTTGTCGCCCCAGTAAGGCTGCAACGCCATCTGTCCGCTCAAAGGCGCCCACAAACCAGGTCCCGTAGGGGGTATGTACTCGGCCGGAAAATTGGTGAGCTGGCAGTTTTCTGCACCATCTAAATTAGCATAAGCCAACATGGCAGAGCCAATAGACTCACCATAGGTAGCCGAAGCGGTCATTACCTCAGCCAAGGTGCCGGCCGCATACTCAGCATCAAACGAATCTCGAAGGTCTGATAACACGTTCAAATTCTCTGTCGATGCGTTGTTATACAAACCTGCCGTTAATACATACATGGCATGGTTGGCAACTACACCCCAATGATAGGTCTCGTCAGTATCTGGCTGCGGAAGTCCAGCTAACTGAGGAATGATGCCTTCAAATGAATTCATTGTTGGAATCCCATGAACCACAGACTCATACGCACACAATCCTGTGTACCCAAGCGCACGACTAGCTACGGGTGGTGTAAATCCCGGCGTCACCGGAATCATCTCTAACTGATGCCCAAAATAGGCATTTAATACATCGCCGTCATAATTGTCGGCGGTTTGGGCTGTGCATAACATGCCCACTCCCACAAGTGGAAGCAATAGGTACAATCGGGTCATAAAAGGTTAAGTTTAGAATCGTCCCAATTTACGGCCTATTCATAGAAAGGGTTCCCAATTCTTGGAATTTAACATAATTATTTTGCCCGCGAACCGCGTCGATGATTGAGCGCTTCTTTGTAACTTTACCTTTGTGGTGCGCTTTTTAAGCCATATCATGCTCGTTTGGTACACTGTTTTCTCCTTCGGGTTGACGGTGCACCTGCACTATTGCTGCGGCAATCTCGCGTCGTTCGGAATCAATGTGGTAAACCACGATGCGTGCGAAGATGTACACACGTCTTGCAATCATCATACAAAAGACACCTGCTGCGCCTCTTCTTGTTCCAAACCGAGCCGAAAAACCACTCCTATTGAGGAAGAAAAAGGTGGAATAGTTCACGATTGCTGCTCTTCAGATGATTTTTTTATCGGTCTGGATGAAGCACACCTTCCCATAAACTTAGCTTTGTGTGAATTCCAGATCCACAACATAGCCAATTTCACAACTTGGTTTCCGGCTTTACCTCCGCACCATACTCAAGAGCCAGTAGCTTTTGTGCGGAACAACGGACCCCCTGACTTTATTCGCTTCTGCGAAATCATTACATACGGCTGATCTACGGTTACCTGCGCACCGCGCTCTAACTCCGTATTTTCTTTATTTAACCGTATGTAACATGAAAAATATTCTCGTACTGAGCTTGTTATTACTCGCTTTTTCAGCAACAGCTCAAAAAACGCAAACCGCTACCTTTTGGGTAGGTGGTGTCTGTGAAATGTGTGAAGAACGCATCGAAAACGCCCTGGATGTAAAAGGCGTTAAGGTGGCTGACTACAACCTTCAAACACACAAGGTAACTGTTACCTTCAACTCTAAAAAAATTAGTGAAGATAAATTGCATGCCCTGCTGAATGCCGCCGGACATGATACCGAGAAATCGAAAGCTTCAGACGAAGCCTATGACCGCGTTCACGGATGCTGCAAATACCGAGATCCCGAAGTGCAAAAAGCCCATCAGCATGGAGAGGAAGATGGACATGATCACGATCATGATGACGATGACCACCATGAATAAGATCATAGCTTCTTCTCTCTTCATCCTCCTTTCTGTTATCGCCTCAGCACAAACGCCTTCACTCATCAAAGGAAAAGTGCTTGGAATCGACGCCAATGGTAAATCAATTGCTCTACCGGGTGTTAACGTGCTATGGAAAGGAACGCAGCTGGGCACTGCGACCGATCAGGATGGAAAATTTAAGCTTTCTACCAATGGCGCCTCTGATACGCTGATGTTCAGCTTTGTCGGATACCAGACGGGATACGTGCTCTATTCTAACCAAACCTACATCGAGGTGGCTCTTAAAGAAGGTCAGTTGCTCAATGAAGCAGAGGTGGTTAGTGAACGTGCTTCTACCGAAATGTCGATGCTGAACCCACTGATTACTCAATCGCTCAATAGAACGGAACTCAAAAAAGCGGCCTGCTGCAACCTCTCCGAAAGCTTCGAAACGAACGCCTCGGTGGATGCCGCGTACACGGATGCCGTTACTGGAACGCGACAAATTAAAATGCTCGGCCTCGATGGCAAGTATGTCCAAATGACGAAAGACAATATCCCTGCTATTCGTGGCCTGTCTACCATTTTGGGCCTTTATTACGTGCCTGGCCCGTGGGTCAATGAAATCGTTATTTCCAAAGGGGTAGGATCGGTAACCGCTGGTTATGAAGGAATCACCGGTCAAATCAACGTGGCTCTCAAAGACCCGGTCAATGCCGAACGTGCATTCGTGAACCTGTATGGTAATAACGGTGGACGTACTGAACTCAATGTGCATACCCGACAAAATGTTGGGCGGCAATGGGCGACAACGGTAATGGCTCACGCAGAATACAATGACTTGCAAACGGACCATAACC
>JBJOIB010000401.1:0-3594 GCA_046047375.1 Bacteroidota bacterium | reverse complement strand
AGCAGCTGCCAGACCAGTGCTTAAATACGCCTTTCTCGGTGGTTTGCTGATTGGTTTCTACAACTACGTGATCGCGAAAGAAACGCTTCAACTCAAAGAGGCGGAGTTTCGACAGGGTTTGCACCAGCAATATGCAAATCAAGAAGCCTACAAGAAACTTCAAGATGAAAACCCCACTTTTCAAAACCTCTCAGCTGAAGAAGCAGAAAAAAGAGCTCTGGAAAACTATGAGAAATTCAATTCGCCATACCTACAAATAACCATGTCGCTCTTCGCATTGGTGATATCAGGCCTGTTTTACAGCACTGCTACAGCGCTGATTTGGAGAAAAATGATGGGATAAAAACTTTTATCCCAATTTCTTCGTTTCATCGTTGTTACCTTTGTACAAACTACAACCTTGGTTTTTAAAAAATTCATATTCTCACTCGCCGCCTTGCTGTGCATCCTCACTGCACAGTCTCAAATTAAGCAGCGGAACTTGCCGGAATTCGACTACAAGAAGTACCACTTCGGTTTCTTGCTCAGCACGAATACTTCCGATTTCTATTTTGATTACAAACCCGATGTATCATTTGCTGATTCATTGATGGGAATTGATAATCAACGACAACAAGGCTTTAACCTCGCTTTGCTCGCCTCGTATAACCTCACGCCAAACATCCGATTCAGGTTTATTCCCGGCCTGAGCTTCCAAGATAGAGGCCTGAACTATCGATTCCTCCGAGCAGATGGCACCACTGAAGCACTTCTCAAACGCACTGAATCGGTTTACCTTGATTTTCCACTATTGCTGAAATTACGCACTAATCGCGTGAATAATTTTGCCGCTTACGCTTTGATAGGCGGTAAGTATAGCAAAGACATGCAATCTCAGAAAGACGTGAATAACGCTGTTGCGGATGATGTCATCTTGAAATTGAAAGACAGCGATTATTCCATGGATGTTGGAGGAGGTGTAGATATCTTTCTACCTTTTTTCAAACTCAGCCTCGAAATGAAAGTGGCTATCGGTTTCCCAAATGTGCTCATTCAAGAGAACACCCCCTTCTCCACTCCTATTGAACGACTCAGGACCAGAACCTTTATCTTCTCTGTCTGTTTCGAAGGATAACGCTATATTTGGGTAATGTTTTTGCCTACCCGAAATACACCCCGTTGGATCATATTTCTAATTGATTTAGGAATCTGTTTCTTCTCCTTTTTAATTGCCTACCTCCTCCGCTTCGAATTTGCACCTCCGGCAATCGAAGTCAATTTGGCATTGGCTTTTATCCCCCTCTTTTTGCTGGTTCGCACCGTTTCTTTTCTTGTCGCGAAAACTTATGCCGGCATTATTCGATACACATCTACCCAAGATGCTCAACGAATATTCCTTACCCTTCTGGTTGGTTCTCTCATTTTTTTCATCTCTAACCAAGTACGTTTTCACTTTTTCGACGGCATTTTTTTCATTCCCAACTCCATCATAATCATCGACTTTCTTACCAGTCTATTCATCATGATTGCGAGCCGAATTGCGGTGAAAGTGGTTTATCTCGAATTGAAAAGTCCTGTGCGCTCCAACGCCAATGTCGTGATATTCGGGGCTGGTGAAGCAGGTGTAATTACACAGCAAGCCATAGAACGGGATCGCGCTGCCGGAATGTCTGTAATCGCATTCATTGATGACAACAAAAATAAATCCGGAAAAAAGATCAACGGTGCTTCTATTTATCACAGTTCTAAGGCAGAAGAATTTTTCTCTCAAGGCAAGGTAGATCAATTGATTATCAGCATTCAAGAACTGGCTCCATCCCGCAAAGCGGAAATAATCAACCTCGCACTGAAATACCAAGTCAAGGTTTTAAACGTTCCCCCCGTGGGTAAATGGATCAACGGAGAACTGAGCTTAAGGCAATTGCGCGAAATAAATATTGACGATCTATTGGGAAGAGATACCATTAAAATCGACAATCCCGAAATTGCTAAGGAATTTGCTGGTGCCCGCATTATGATTACCGGAGCTGCAGGTAGCATCGGTTCTGAACTAGCACGTCAATTGGTGCAGCTAAATCCGGCTGAATTGGTGTTGATTGATCAGGCCGAAACCCCCATGTACGAATTGGAGCTCGAGCTCAAGGCATATCCCAACTTCGAAAAATGTGTCTTCGCTATCGCGGATGTGCGTCAAAAAGAACGAATGCAACGGGCTTTTGAAAAATTTCGACCGAATATGTGTTCCACGCCGCCGCCTACAAACACGTTCCGATCATGGAAGACAACCCTTCCGAAGCCATCCTCGCCAATGTGATCGGCACTCGAAACGTTGCCGACCTTTCGCATACATATGGTACAAAACGATTTGTGTTCATCTCTACCGACAAAGCTGTTAACCCAACCAGCGTCATGGGAGCTTCCAAACGTCTCGCGGAAATGTACGTGCAGTCGATCAATGCGCACTCCTCTTGTACCTATGTGATTACCCGATTTGGAAATGTTTTAGGCTCCAATGGTTCGGTGATTCCTTTGTTCAAAAGGCAAATCGAGACCGGTGGGCCGATAACTGTTACCCATCCTGAAATGACACGCTTCTTTATGACCATTCCTGAAGCAGTTCAATTGGTTATCGAAGCATCTGTCATGAGCTCCGGAGGTGAGATTTTTCTGTTCGACATGGGGAAAAGTGTCAAAATCTATGACCTTGCCACCAATATGATTAAATTGTACGGACTGGAATTGGGGAAGGATATCGAGATAAAGATTACCGGACTTCGACCGGGTGAAAAATTGTATGAAGAGCTGTTTTTCGATTCTGAATCGTCTATCCCTACGCACCATCCCAAAATTCTAATAGCTAAAGTCACCCCGCCAGATTTCGGCCTCATCGCTGCAGAAATAAACAATCTCTCCGAATTGTTCAAAGAACAAGACAACATGAAACTTGTTGCGAAAATCAAAGAACTGATAACCAACTATAAAAGCAATAACAGCGCTTTTGAAGTATTGGATCGCAGTTAAGCGAAAATAGTTTGGTATCTTTAACCCCATTCATTCTAGGATATGGCAGTTGACAAAAACATCGAAATTGCACAGTTGCAAGCTGAAATCGGAGAGTACATCGGTTTAGGACAAAACAGCCTCGTATTCACTTACGAAGACCACAACAACCTGGTCACCCTTCGCCTGATTACGGTCAACCCACGCCATAACCAAAGCTTCTTGTTTCACACTTCAGAGAGCAGCACTAAGATAGGTGCACTACGGGAAATGCTCGACTATGTAAGAAGCTACAAAGACCGCGAAAGCTCTTACACCATTCAATGGAGCGTGAAGGGAGAATCTGTGCTTCACACATCCTACTTCAGCTCGAAAAACATTCTTGGTGCTCTCGATAAGTTCTACTTCGAACGCGATCCCAATAGTATTACTGTTTTCAGCGTAATGCTCAATCCCATTTCCTGATGGCTTCCGGGTCTTTCAAAACCATCAAAGCACCCTCAGAAAGTTTATACAAGGTAAAAGGCAGTAAACACCTCGGATTCGCTTACCCCATTCGGAAAGAAGAACAAGTAAAAGAACTCGTTGACGCACTCCGAAAAGAGCACTTTGGCG
>JBJOIB010000400.1:0-7069 GCA_046047375.1 Bacteroidota bacterium | reverse complement strand
GAACCGGCTGCCTTGATAGGCGAATAATCGGTTTCCATCAACACAGGCACCTTCAAGCTACTTGTGTTTGAATTCCCTTAACGCCCCTCCACGTGAAGAACACGTGTTTTTTTCTTCAGTGTGCGCAGCACGATAAAAATCAAGAAAGAAAGCGGCAGAAGAACTACCCACACCGGATCGAGCAAGAACTCAATGTCCCACCGTTCGAATTCGCGGTAGTTTTTCATCGCATTGATAAGCGTGAAACTCACGAAAATCGCGAAAAAGCCGCTGTATTCTCGTTTAAGCACATTGCGCAAAGAAAACGACACACTGTTTCCTGTCCATCCGCTCAATCGCGGGATGAATGGGGGTGTCTTCTCGGCCCACTGAAGGTACGTTTGTCCGAACTTTCGGCGCAAAAAAGCTTCTTCAGCAAACATGATACGTTCATAATACAGCCAGAACATCATCACCACTGAGAAAGAGAACCACCAATTGCCTACATACAACACAATTCCCATCCACATGAAGAAGTTTCCGAGGTACAAAGGGTGTCTCACCATGGAGTAAATACCGCGTGTATTTAGCACCTCCGCTACTTGACCGGCCGCAGTGTTTCGTCCTGATGTGCCCCGAGGGGTAAAACCGATGGTTATGGCGCGAATCACCTGTCCGAGCAGGCTCACCGCCAGGCAAAGCAGGGTCCAATCCAAGTGGTGGTGGTTGGTCATTTCTCCCCATCCGGAAAAAATAACAATCACTGCCAATACATAGAGCACAAGGGGTAAGTAACTGCGCCAGCGGAACAACCAGTTCCCAGACGCTTCCATTTCTTCAATAAGAGCCATGCCGCAAAAGTATGAATTCAGGCTTGATGCACACGCATTTATTCGGTAATCGGCTTCGACCAGTCTTTAATCTTGTCTGAAGCGGTTACTCCACCTTGTACTTCTACGCGCAAACCGTCTGATAAGCCGAGGGTTAGGTCGCGCCGTTCAAACTGCTGCTCCCCTGTTTCCACCTCCACAAATGGTTTTTGATTTTCATCGTACTGCACCAGTGATTCGGCAATGGTAAGCACTGAATCTCTTCTATCGAGCACAATATCAGCGTTGGCGCTGTATCCGGCGCGAATAAAATCGTCTTTGCTCAGGTTCACTGCCGCCTTGATTTCAAACTGAATGGCTCCATTTTCGGCGATGCCTTTTGGTGCGATGTATTCGAGGGATGCGTTGTATTGTTTGTCCGGAATGGCACCGATGGTGAGAATCAAATCCATACCCAGGTTGAGCTTCTCCACTTCCGATTCATCCACCTTACCGAGAAAAATCAAATCATCCATATCGGCCACAGAGGCGATGGTTGTTCCTTCATTGAAGTTATTGGCCTCGATTACGGAGTTACCGACCTTTACAGGCACATCGAGCACCATTCCGCTGATGGTAGAGCGAATGATGGTCAGTGTTGATCCCCCGCCTGAGCGTTTGGCCACCCCTTCGCGCACAATGGCCATGTTATCTTCTGCGGCATTCAGCTCTTCGCGAGCTTGTCTCTTCGCTGTTTCAAACTGTTGAAACTCCGCTTTAGAAATCACTCCTTTTTCAAACAGTTCGGCATTGCGCTCGAAGTCCATTAAGGCATTGTCATTCTCAATACGGGCTCTTTCCAGCCGGTTTTCCGCATTGCTCATGCTCACCATATCGGGAATCACTTTCACTTTTGCGATCATCTCCCCTTCGCGAATAATCGCTCCGGCTTCCACGTAAATCTCGGTGATGATTCCGCTGATTTGCGGTTTGATTTGCACCTCTTTGCGCGGTTGAACTGAACCGGTAGCAACCGATTTCAGTACCACGTTATCTACCGTAGGGGTCTCTGTATTGAACGTTACAGGCCCCATGTCTTCTTTTGATTTGAGGTAATACAGTGTTGCTCCGGCGCCTCCTAGCACTACAACAACAAATACAATCAAGCTTACTAAGCAACCTTTTTTCATGGTTTTCAATTATTCTGCACGTAAAGCGTCAACGGGCTTTATGGATACCGCTCGCAAAGCAGGAATCAGTCCTGCCAAAGCGCCCATAAAGATCATGATGCCAAAGGCGATGGTAACAGTGTTAAAATCAATTCCGGGATTGCGGAAGGAGCCTGTATCTCCCATGCTTTCCAACGCAATGTTCACTCCTTCTAAGGCTCCTACGCCAACCATCAACCCCAAAGCGCCCGATACGATGGTAAGAAATACCGTTTCGTAAATGATTTGCGCAATGATGGTGATGGGTGTTGCACCTAAACTGCGGCGAATACCCAGCTCCTTGGTGCGTTCTTTTACGGTAATGAGCATGATGTTCACGATTCCGATAACGCCGGCAAGCAGCACCAGGAATCCAAAAACGAACGAAACAATGGCAAAGCCTGTAAAGATGCTCGTCACCTCTTCCAGCTCCTCAGCCATAGACCAATAGCCGAATGCTCTGGGATCGTCAGGATGAACGCTCTGGCGTTTTTTTAAGGCTGTAATCACTTCCTGCATTGCAGCTTCGGTTGGCTCGCCCTCTTTGATGAGCATAGACAACCAGCCCACGCGGTTTCCTTGATTGAAAGCCTTTCCAAACGTAGTGAAAGGAGTGTAAATGGAGGAGTTGGACTCTTCAGCATCCTCCCCTTTCGTTTTGCTTTGAAATACGCCTATCACCTGAAAGTTGATCCCGAAGATTTGAATGTACTCCCCAAGTGGATCAATGCCATCTGTAAAAAGCACGTCCTGCACGCGTTTCCCGATGACGCAAACTTTTCTCATGCCCTGCATGTCACCGTAATTCAAGAATCGGCCTTGAACGATATCAATAGGCTGCACTCGCGGGAACTCAGGATAATCGCCATACACCGTAAACGCTCCTGTTTCAGCTCCACGAACAACATTGGCGCTGCCTTGGTAACCTCCTACTTCATTGCGCGGACAGATAATTTCTATTTTTTGGAGGTTCGCACGCAGGTAGTCCACATCTTCGGTGGTAATGCGCACCCATCGTCCGCGAGAGAAGCCTTTGTAAGGCATGGAGGTGTTCTGTCCCCATAGGAAAGCGCTGTTTTTGGCTACATCGCCCATGTCTGCCTTCACTCCATTCTCCAATCCCGTGGCAGACCCCAGGGTAATGATGAGCATGAACAATCCCCAGGTAACACCAAGGCCTGAGAGGGCCGCGCGCACTGGGTTTCGAAGAACCACTTGCAATATTTCATTCCACAGGTCGCGATCCATCATTCGTCCCTCAGTGCTTCAACCGGTCGAATGCGAACAGCGCGGATGGCGGGCAATAGCCCCGATACTGCACCTGCAATGGTGAGCATGATTAGGGCTCCCAAGCACACATTGAAATTTACGGTTGGATTGGTGAAAAATTCGTGGTCAATGAAGTTTGCCAGCACTTCCAATAAAGCAACCCCCATAATCAAGCCCAAACATCCGGCGACAGCCGTGAGAAAAATAGACTCTTGAATGATAAGGGAGATGATAGAAAACGGTGTTGCACCAAGTGCTTTTCGCACACCTATTTCTTTGGTGCGCTCTTTTACAACTATCGACATGATGTTTGCTACGCCGATGATGCCTGCCAACAAGGTAAACACACCGATGCCCCAAACGAAGTAGCGAATTCCATTGAATACATCCACCATTTCTGAAAACGTCTCGTTGTTGTTGTGGATGCTGATGGCCCGGTTGTCGTCGGGGTGAACGAAATGAGCCTCTTTCAGGTAATGTTCAATGGAGCTGGTCAACTCAATGGATTCATCAAGGGTAGCATCTCCGGTTGAGACCAGGAACATGTCTAGCTCTTCTCCCCTGCCAAAAACGCGCTGTGCGGTACTGATAGGCACATACACATTGCGGTTTTCCCATTTGCTTCCGGGATCATAGAAAGTTCCAACCACCCTAAACTGCACCCCAAAAACGGTAATGTATTCACCAACAGCAGGTTGACCTTTAAAAAGTTCATCTATAATGGTTTGACCGACCACTGCCACCTTTCGAAATTCGGCCATATCGCCTTCATTCAAAAAGCGTCCATCTGTGATGGTGGTTCGCTCCAATTCCGCATGGCCGGGGTGTACTCCACGCATGCCATACCCCCCTTCCTCGTTTTTGTACTTTACCTGGGCTCCCCACATCATTACACGCCCTGAGTACAGGGAAACGTCCATGTTATCCGAAACGTAGTCCAGGTTTTCGTTTTTCAGTTCAATGAATCGACCGGCATTGTGTCCTTTGTAAGGAAGAGCCGTGGTCCATGTGTACACAAAAATGGAGTTCACGGCATCGTCTTGCATGGTTTTCAGCACACCGTTTTGCAAACCGAACCCCAAACCTTGCATCACAATCAAGATAAAGATCCCCAAAGCGACGCTCACACCTGTCAAGGCCGTCCGCAGTGGATTAGCGATGATGGTGTGAAATATTTCGAGCCACTTATCGAGATCAAACATAGTTATCGTCCTGTAGATTCAATGCGTCCATCCCGCAGTCGGATAACCCGTTGTGTGAGGGCAGCAATTTCGTTTTCGTGTGTCACAATGATCATGGTGATGCCTTCCTTGTTCACCTCGCGCAACACATCCATCACCTCGCGAGAGGTTTGTTCATCGAGCGCTCCTGTGGGTTCATCGGCGAGAATGAGGCGCGGCTTGGTAATCAATGAGCGGGCTATGGCTACGCGCTGCTTTTGTCCACCGCTCATCTCCGAAGGAAGGTGGTTCGCCCATTCTTTCAACCCTACTTTCTCGAGCAGTTCTTCGGCCAATTTATTGCGCTCACGGCGCGATACTTTTTGGTAATAAAGCGGCAATGCGACGTTTTCGACCGCATTTTTAAAATTGATCAGGTTGAACGATTGAAAAACAAAGCCCAGGTAGCGGCTTCGGTATTGCGCGGCGGTGGTTTCAGTGAGGTTCGACATATCGGTGCCTCCGAGGCGGTAGGAGCCGGTATCAAAGCCATCCAGCAAGCCCAATACATTCAGCAAGGTAGACTTTCCACTTCCCGATGATCCCATGATTGAGACCAGCTCACCCTCGTTCACTTCCATATCCACTCCCTTCAATACTGGGAATGCATTTTTACCTGAGCCGTAGCTTTTTTTGATGTCTGTCAGTTCAATCATTTGGTTAAATATACCGCCAACGGCGGTGATGCACAAGCCAAGCCCTGCCTGAATGTGGTTAATGGTAAATGAGGCTTATGAATGGTCAGGCCAAAAACTGTTCGGGATCTTGGGCAATGAATTCGAAGCTTCTCTCCATCAACGGATGCAAGTAAGCATCATTGTTTACGAAGGCAACTTTTTCACGGAATGCATCGAAAACGCGCTTCACCACCGGCGATGTGTTTTCTGAACCACGGAATTCGAGTGCTTGTGCTGCGTTCAACAACTCAATAGCTAGGATGCGCTGCACATTTTGTCCTACACGAAAGCACTTGGTAGCTGCATGCGCTCCCATACTTACGTGGTCTTCTTGTCCGTTTGATGAATCGATGGTATCAACCGAAGCGGGGTGGCACAACACCTTGTTTTGACTCACTATGGATGCTGCCGTGTATTGCGGAATCATGAACCCGCTATTGAGACCCGGATTAGCCACCAAGAAGGGCGGTAAGCCACGTTGTCCGCTGATCAGTTTGTAGGTACGTCGCTCTGAAATGCTCCCTAATTCAGCCAAAGCGATGGCGAGGTAATCCAAGGCGAGTGCGAGAGGTTGTCCGTGGAAATTCCCTGCAGACACTACCAGATCTTCATCTGGGAAGATGGTTGGGTTATCGGTAACGGCATTAATTTCGTTTTCCACAATGCGGCCAGCGTAGGCAATCGCATCGCGCGAAGCGCCGTGTACCTGAGGAATGCAGCGGAAGCAATACGGATCTTGGACGTGCTTTTTAGGCTGTTCAATGAGTGCACTTCCCTGAAGAATGGTGCGCATGTTTTCAGCCACGCGTATTTGTCCTTCCTGGTGCCGAATTTCGTTGACCGATTTTCCGAAAGGCTCTTTTCGACCGTCGAACGCTTCCAGACTCATGGCGGCAATGAGATCAGCCCACACTTGAAGTTTGCGAGCGCGCATCACATTGTGGCATCCATAGGCGCTCATAAATTGCGTACCGTTCAGGAGGGCGAGCCCTTCTTTGGCTTTCAGTTGAACAGGTTCCCATTTCAGGTTCCACAGCACTTCTTTTGATGCCTTAGGCAAATCGCCTTGCCATACCTGCCCCTCACCAATGATAGGCAACGACAGATGGGCAAGCGGGGCTAAATCGCCACTGGCGCCAAGAGAGCCCATTTCGTATACCACCGGAAGTAAGTTGTTGTTCAGCAAATCGAGCAAGCGCTGCACTGTTGCCAACTGAACACCCGAATGTCCGAAACTTAACGCACGCGCCTTCAGGAGGAGCATCCATCGCACAATTTCTTGCGGAATCATCGGACCGGCGCCGCAGGCATGAGAGAGTACCAAGTTGCGTTGAAGTGTTCCCAAATCTTCGCTGCTGATGGTGGTATCGCACAACGATCCAAATCCCGTATTGATTCCGTAAATGATATCTTCCCCTTTCTCCAAACGCGCGTCCAGGTATTGACGGCATTTTTCAATGCGCTCGCGGGCTTCAGGAGATAACACAATGGGTTTACGCTGTGTGAGCACATCGTAGAGTTGTTCAATGGTGCGCTCTACCGGGGCAATATGATGGTCTTCCATATCCTTTCAGATTCAGGGTGCGAAGGTAGGAAAATGGAATGAAAGCGCAGGTCGAAACGCAGGTGCAGAGAAAGCCTTTCTCCTTTTGACGACCTTTTTTTGTTGATCCCATCGGTCGAACAAGAAAATCACTATCTTGGCATGCATTAAACATTAAACCTATGAAAACGAGACATTTACTCGCAGCCCTTGGACTAGCCATGGCATGGTCTACCCCTCTCTTTGGACAGGAATCACAACAGTACTTCGACGGTGCCGACACCATCTGTTACGTTCCACCATTTACTCCAACCGTACAAGCTATTTGCATTGACTTTGGAGACGATACCACTTCTATTTGGCA
>JBJOIB010000399.1:0-3400 GCA_046047375.1 Bacteroidota bacterium | reverse complement strand
AAACAACGTTGTGCAACGTAACTGAAGCCGCGTGGAAGCAGGTAGGTCAGGATGTTGTGTTTTCTATTTCGGCAGATCGCTTTCTCCGCAATATGGTTCGAGCAGTCGTCGGAACCCTGCTTGATGTCGGTAGAGGTAAACTCTCATTGGAAGAGTTTGATGCCATCATCAATCATGGAACACGGTCTGATGCCGGCATGTCGGTGCCCGCAAAAGCACTTTTTTTAACGCGGGTCACCTATCCCTTTTCGTAACTTTGTCCCAACTTTTTTTCTGTGAGTCAATCAACCAAACAAGGAAATGTATTCGACCTCGGCCTGATGAGGCGATTACTCGGACAAGTAGGGGAGTACAAAGTGCCGTTTTACCTGACCGGTTTCCTCGTGCTGTTCTTAGCTGCGACCATCTGGGTGCGTCCAGCCCTGATTTCTTACGCCATTGATGCCAAGGTAAAAGGAATAAACCCGAACGAGCTCGGAAGCTTCGGTAAATGGGTAGATGGCTGGGTAAGTGCTTATGCGCCCTCCCCCGGAGAAGGCCTCCTCTTCGTGTCGCTCATCGTTGTTGTGTTGCTTTTGGTTGAAGCAGTGCTGCAATTCTATCAAACCTACCTCGCCAACCTTGTAGCGCAAAGTGTTACCCTCGATATGCGGTCGAAACTCTACAAGCATATCATGAGTTTTCGACTTCACTATTTCGATAAACACCCCGTGGGAAGCTTTGTTACCCGATTGGTGTCGGATATCGATGGAATAGCCCAGATCTTCTCTGACGGAATCCTCAGCATCATAGGCGATATCCTCAAACTAGCAGTAGTCATCGGTGTGATGTTCTACATCGATTGGAAGCTAACCTTGGTAGTACTGATTCCGATCCCTTTGCTTCTTTTTGCCACGCGTATCTTCCAAAAATCCATCAAAAAGGCGTTCATTCAGGTTAGAAATGAGGTCAACCGCATCAATGTGTTCATACAAGAGCACGTGACGGGCATGAATATCGTTCAAATCTTCCACCGCGAAGCGCGCGAACAAGAGAAATTTAAGGTGATCAACAAAGAGCACCGCGATGCCAATATTCGCTCGGTTTGGGCTTTCAGCATCTTCTTTCCGTTGGTGGAATTGTTCTCAGCAGCCAGCGTGGCTCTGCTTCTCTGGTGGGGAGTGCATGAATCGGTAGAAGGCAAAATGACGCTGGGAGTGATCTTGGAGTTCATTCTTTATGTATTCATGCTCTATCGCCCTATTCGCCAATTGGCCGACCGTTTCAACGTCTTTCAAATGGGCATTGTGAATGCCGAACGTGTTTTTGGGGTGTTTGATACGGTAGATCAAATTCACGACGAAGGAACTCAAACGCTGCAACAGTTGAAAGGCGATATCGTTTTCGACCGCGTTTGGTTTGCATACAACCAAGAAGATTGGGTCATCAAAGATGTGTCGTTTCAGGTAAAGCCGGGCGAAACCGTTGCTTTTGTGGGCTCCACAGGCGCGGGTAAATCGACCATCATCAACCTGTTGAGTAGATTCTATGATTTCCAGAAAGGACAAATAACCATCGATGGTACGGCCCTGAAAACGTTTTCGTTGGAATCTCTCCGCAAAAATGTTGCTGTGGTCTTGCAAGATGTTTTTCTATTCTCGGATACCATTTTCAACAACATTACCCTCTACGACCAATCGATCTCGCGCGAGCAGGTAATTGAAGCCTCTAAAGCTGTAGGAGCTCACGACTTCATTATGAAACTGCCAGGTGGCTACGATTATGACGTGCGCGAACGAGGAGGTATGTTGAGTGCAGGGCAACGACAATTGTTGGCGTTCATTCGCGCATATGTTTACCAACCGAAAATTTTGGTGCTGGATGAAGCCACATCCTCCATCGATACTGAAAGCGAATTACTGATTCAACGCGCTACGGAGAAGCTGACCAAAGGCAGAACGTCGATTGTGATTGCCCACCGATTGAGCACCATCCGCAACGCTGATCGGATTGTGGTGATGGATAAAGGACGGATTGCTGAACAAGGTACACACCAGGAATTGCTTAGCATTGAAGGAGGGGCGTATCGAAGACTTTTTGAGTTGCAGTTCGCCAACGACTGATGTCATCTAAGACCTTCCACAATGGCTGACTGACGGAAAATGCGTACTTTCAGAAATTCGAAGCTCAGATAACCCTCATGCGCGCAAGCGCTCGCTGATTAAGAAGATTCGTCCACTCTATGGCCCTCACGCTTTCACAGCTCGCAAACTCCATCAAACGCATGTTCGACCACCACTTCGGTGATCGCACTTTTTGGGTGGTGGGGGAAATCAACAGCTATAAAAACTACGGTGCAACACGGCATTTTTTTGATCTCATCGAGAAAGACGCAGATTCCGATCAGGTGCTCACACGCTTTTCATCGGTAATTTGGGCCAACGCTGCCGATTCTGTTCGCCGCTTTGAAAGTGTTACTGGAAGAACCCTCGCCAATGGACTGGAAGTGCTGGTGAAAGTGCGTGTTACGTACACTGTTCAATACGGCTTAAAACTGACGGTAGAAGAGCTGGATGCTAGCTTTACACTCGGACAAATGGAACGCAAGCGGAGGGAGACCTTGACTAAGCTGCTGGTAAAGCATCCAAATCTTGTTCGACTTGTTGATAATCAATATATTACTAAGAACAAGGGCTTGATAACAGCGCCGGTGATTCAGCGTATCGCCGTGATCACATCCAAGGAGGCAGCCGGTTTTGAGGATTTTGTGCACTCCCTAGTAGCCAACAGGTTTGGCTATTCCTGGCAGCTGAATTACTTCTTTTCGAGGGTGCAAGGCCAAGAAGCAGCGTACTCGATTGCACGAAGAATAGCAGAGATCAACTTAAAGTCGGAACTGTATGATGTCATAGTCATTGTGCGCGGGGGCGGAGCACAGACCGATTTGTTTGTATTCGATGATTTTTTGCTGAACCGATGGATTGCTGCTTCGGAGGTGCCGGTATGGGTGGGAATCGGGCATATGCGAGACCAAACCATTGCGGATCTGTTCAGTCATCGTTCGTTTAAAACGCCTACGGCTGTTGCCGAGGAAATTGTTCATCACAACCGCATGTTTGAACAACAAGTTGGCCTCTTAACACAGCAAACCATAGAACGTGCGCGTGGTTTAATAGCAAATGAAGCGGTTTATATTAACAAGCTGGGGTTCCACTTGCGAGCGCGCATACCTGAACGGGTTCACTCGGAGCAAACAAGGCTAACGCGAAGCGTGCATACTCTAACTCAAGCGGTGTTCAGCAAGCTGGCAGACGAAAAGCACGGCATTCAGGTTCAAACCTATGGCCGATTATCGCGCGCGCTCCATGAGCAGGTGCAGCAACAGCGTCAATACTTGATGGCCAACAAAAGTGCACTACGA
>JBJOIB010000398.1:0-5769 GCA_046047375.1 Bacteroidota bacterium | reverse complement strand
TTTTGGATGCAACGACCCGGAAGCCTGTAATTACGACCCTTCCGTAAACTTCAATGTTCCAGAATTGTGCTGCATTCTTCCCGATAATTGTGTGGGCCTCGATTCAGATCTTTTATGTCCAGGTTTTGTGGGTGTAGACGATGCTGCCTTCGATGTGTTGCGTGTGTATCCCAATCCGTTTACTCATGCTTTTACCATAGACGTTCCGAAATCATCTGATGCTCAGTCATTTGAAGTGTTCAGCATTACCGGTCAAATGGTATTGCGTGGACAACTACAGGCGGGAACGCAGTCTGTATTGGCTAATGAACTGCCGAATGGAATGTATGTTTTGAGAATCTTTCAAGCAACTGAAAGCTATCATTTTCAAATCATTAAGGGTTTGTAAAATTCAGGCTCAAATCTGTCCATAATCCTGTCGAAAGTAAAGATTCAATAACCTGTCCTTCACGGGCATTAAGGCAATGTGAAATAGTTTTATCGATTAAATAAACCCCTATGAAATTTGTTTTTACTACAGGTTTAGCGCTTGGTTTATCCCTTTTGGGAATGGCTCAGTACACCCTTCCGGATAGCACCGCATTGGAAGGCATCATTGTTGAACGATACTATGTATCAGACACCTTGGATGTTACTGATACAGACGGTGGTACTCTAGATACATGTTCTGTAACGTATCGTATATATGTAGACTTGAAGCCTGATTATAAATTGCAAGCGGTGTATGGTAACTCCCGCAATTTGTTGCGCATTGAGTCCACAACACTTTTCTTCAATAATGAAGACCGTGGTGAAATTACAGGTGATCTTATAGGTAGTAACTACCTCGATAACAACACAGTAGCTCTCGATTCATGGTTAACCATGGGGCCTGCTTCAAATGCCCATTGGGGTGTACTTAAAGCAGAAGATACAGACGGTTCTATCGTAGGTGGTGACAACAACGATGGTGGATCTGAATCTGTTGATGGAGGACTTTTGGTATACAACCACGAGCAAGCGGGTTTAGCTTTGACAGATGCTGATGGATTGTTGGCTGGAACTGTTCCAACCATAACCTCAGTAGGACTTGACCTAGGTGTTTTTGCTGACGCTACTGAAGGCAGCTTGTTTGAAACGCAAGGCGGCGCATGGTCAGTGTTGGAAGGTGTGGTTGGCCCCACCGATGAGAACAAAATTCTGATAGCACAAATCACCACACAAGGAACATTAAGTTTTCGTTTGAACATTCAGATTGGGATTCCACAAGAACTCCAGTGCTCACACCCTGATTGTCATAGCACCATTCAGTACGTAGCTGTTTTGCACCCTGATGATGCTGTACAAAGTGTTGAAACCGACAATATTTTTGAGATAGAGGCTTTGAATTTCACATCTGAACCTGTTGTATGCAGCTTTTCAACTGGGGTTCAGGAGTTTGATAACGCACCGGAAGTGCTGATTTATCCAAACCCAACTTCTGGAGCTTCTATCGTCAACATCCGTCAGCAGGTTGCCGATGCGGTGCAATTGACTGTTTTCGATGGTCTTGGAAAGCATTGTTTGACCCAAGCCGTAGCTCCATCCCTCCATCAGAACGTAATGCTTGATTTATCAACCTTACCTGCAGGATTATATACAGTAGCAATCCAGAATACGAATGGAACTGTAACCCAGCAGATTGTAAAGTATTAAACCATGAAGCGCTTTTTGCTTGCTCTTGTATGTTTGTCATCTTACCAGGCCCTTTGGAGTCAGGGTGGGGTAGAAGATGTATATATCGAGGAGTATTTTGTTTCCGATGTAAACCCGTTCACAGGTGAGCAAGGGAAAACAAAAACGTATCGTATATATATTGATTTGGCGGAAGGATTCACCCTTCAGGCTGTTTTTGGTAAGGCCGGCCATCCGCTGTTCTTGCGCTCTTCTGCGCCGATATTAAATCAAACAGATAGAGGGTCAGAAATTGCGACTTGGTTAGATTTTAAGAGATATAACGACCAAAACTTGTACTTGGATTCATATCTGACCATGGCGGTATCCTGCAATGCATATTGCGGGGTGCCGCTTCGGTATGATACAGATGGAACACTATTTCCTGGTCTTTTTGGTGATCAATGTCCGGCGGAATTTGTCAAAACTGATGGACTCATGAAGCACCTCCCGGTGAACGTACAATTGATTGGGTTAGACGCTTCAGCCTTTGGAGACAACCAGGAAGGAACATCGGTAGCTACTTCAGATGGTTGCTGGGCATTGTTAGGATCAGTGAAAGGGGCTACTCCTGAGAATATGGTGCTCATAGCTCAAATTACCACCACAGGTGAATTGTCTTTTGAATTGAATCTCCAATTGGGAGGCCCAGATGGCTTACCTCAACAATATGTTGCGCGCAATGCGAAAGGCAACGAGATACTTTGTGAAAAATTGATTTTTCCGAAAATAAACTGATTGTTCCCTGCCACCCTGCATAACAATAAGAATATGAAAAGGTTAGGAGTTTTATTGGCTTTTTTAATCACTGCTAGCGCAGGATGGGCACAGGGTCTGGAGAACGTTGTGGTAGAAACCTATTACGTTTCAGATAGCAACGACGCGACCGATACCGACGGAGGTGAACTCGTGGAAGGTTCGGTTGTTTACCGCATCTTTATTGATATGGCTGCAGGCTATGAACTGCAAGCGGTTTATGGCAACAATGCCCACCCTCTATTGGTCAATACAACGACCTATTTTTTCAACAACGAGGACCGGGGTGAAGTAACGGGAGACGCGATCAATGACATTCGCCTCGATGAGAACACGGTAGCTGTTGATTCATGGATTACGCTCGGAGCTGCTTCTGATGCTCATTTTGGTATTCCTAAAAATGCAGATACCGACGGCTCAATCGTAGGTGGGGCAAACAACGATGGAGGAAGCGAGGGTGTAGCTGCGGGACTGTTGTCCAATGAAGATCCCATGGCTGGAATTCCACTCACCACAGCAGATGGATTGATACCTGCGATTCTACCGAGTTCGGTTGTAACTCTTGGAATGGATGTTTCGATGCTAGGTGATGTGAATGCACCTGGTCCATTTACTACCTCAAGTGGCGCTTGGTCGGTTCTTGAAGGAGTTCAGGGGGCTACAGCCGATAACATCGTGCTTATAGCACAATTTACCACACACGGCGACTTGTCTTTCCAGCTGAATGTACAGTTAGGAACTCCAAGTGGTGGAACTGAGAACTACGTTTACTCGAATCCACAAGGCGGTGAGTTCTTTTTTGCAGGTTTGAATTATCCAATTGTTTCTATTTCAGGATGTACCGAGTCGTCAGCCTGTAACTACAACCCATTGGCTACGAACGACGATGGATCGTGTTTAACGCCTGTTCCGAACTGCCTTGAATGTTTGGGTGGTGAGTTGGTATTGATTGACTCAGACTTTGATGGTATCTGCAACGCCGAAGAGCTAACGGGCTGTACAAGTGATACCGCTTGTAACTTCAATCCGGATGCATCAGAAGACGATGGAACATGTATTCAGCCGGTCTCAGGGTGCACTATTTGCAACACTGAAGGAAACGGTCTTGAACTCATCGATGCAGATGGTGATGGTGTTTGTGATGCAGACGAGATAAGCGGTTGTTTGAATCCTGATGCTTGTAACTATGTAGCCAATGCCACAGATGAAGTTCCGTGCATCATTCCGATTCCAAACTGCATTGAATGCAACGTACTCGGTACAGGTCTCGTGTTGGTGGATTCTGATGGGGATGGGATATGTGATGCCGAAGATACCAATGTTTGTCAAGGGGATATCGACGGTGATGGATATGTTGCTTCTGGAGATCTTTTGCTGTTGTTAGCAAATTTCGGGTGTACCAACAATTGCTCGGCAGATATCGATTTTGATGGTTCCGTGGGAGCCAGTGATTTTCTTTTACTACTCAGTTTGTACGGCAGCCAATGCCCATGATATAGTCTTAACCAAAATGCTCTGAATATGAAAAACATTTTTACCTCTTTGCTGGCGCTCGCTTTGGGCACCGGAGTTTATGCCCAAGGTCTTGAAGACATCATTGTCGAGACCTACTATATATCTGATGCTAATGATGCAGCTGATGAAGATGGGGGCTTCTTACCTGAAGGATCCACTACCTATCGCATTTATGCCGATATGTTACCAGGGTATGAAATTCAGGCAGTATATGGGAATGCGAACCACACATTGCGCATTGAAACGACTACTTTTTTCTTCAACAACGAAGATAGAGGCGCAACAACCGGCTATGCTATCGGTCTTAACCGTTTTGACGACAACACGGTGGCGGTAGATACTTACGTTACTCTTGGAGCTCCTACGGCTGCAACCCTTGGTGTATTGAAAACTGATGATACCAACGGAGCTGTTGCGAATAGTTCAGGATTGTTGCAAAACACAAATCCTGCTGCCGGAATCCCAATGTCGGTGGCTGATGGTATGATTCCAGGAACGTTGCCTTCTGCTGTGGTTACAGTTGGTTTGGATTTGTCAATGTTCGACGATGTAAACAGTTCAACCGCGCTAGTTTCAAACGGTGGAGCGTGGTCGGTTTTGGAAGGTGTTCAAGGACCCACCGCCGACAACCGAGTGCTTATTGCTCAAATTACTACAGATGGTGATCTATCGTTCGAATTGAACATTCAGATTGGAACGCCTTCAGGAGGTGTAGAGCAATATGTGGCTTCCAACCCAATAGGTGCTGAAATCGGTTTCGCAGGTCTTACTTTCCCATCAGCTGGTGTGGAAGGATGTACTAGCACAACTGCTTGTAACTACGACCCAGCGGCGAATGTAGACAATGGCTCATGTTTGGAGCCAGTTGCAGGATGTTCGGAATGTGACGGTGCTGCCTTGACGTTGATTGATTCTGATCAGGATGGAATTTGTGACGCCGATGATTGTTTGGGAGACTTTAACAATGACGGAGAAATCAATACTGGCGACCTTTTGTTCTTTGTTGCCCAGTTTGGCTGCACAAGCAACTGCACTGGAAGCCTTGATGGAGACGACGGGGTTTCTGGCGCTGACTTCCTAATTTTCTTGAGCCTGTACGGAACCACCTGTGAATAATAGAAAAATGAAACATCTTTTAATCTGTATTGCCTTATTATCATCTATCATATCGTATTCCCAAGGGTTGGAGGATGTGATTGTTGAGACCTACTATGTATCTGATGCGAATGACGCTACCGACACCGATGGAGGTTCTCTTCCGGAAGGTTCAGTTACATACAGAATCTACATAGACATGGCACCGGGGTACGAGCTACAAGCTGTGTATGGAAATGATAACCATACATTGAGTATTCTCACCTCTACTTTCTTTTTTAATAACGTTGATCGGGGTGAAACAACCGGTAACTTAATTCCAGCCAATCGTTTGGATGAGAATACCGTGGCAGTTGATTCTTGGCTGACCATGAACGCGGCGTCAGAGGATCACTTCGGCCTGCTGAAAACACAGGATGGTGATGGATCAATAATCGGGGGTGCCAACAACGATGGCGGGAGCGAAGGTATAGCTGCAGGATTGTTATCTAACAACAACCCTGCTGCAGGCATTCCTTTAACCAGCGCCGACGGTATGTTGGAAGGAGTAGTTCCTACTATCACGGCAATAGGAATCGACATGAGTATGTTTGCCGATGCAAACGATGGAACCCCTTTCGTAGTAACGAGTGGAGCTTGGTCTGTGCTTGAAGGTGTGCAAGGGCCAACGGCTGAAAACATCGTATTGATCGCTCAGATTACAACCGATGG
>JBJOIB010000397.1:0-8488 GCA_046047375.1 Bacteroidota bacterium | reverse complement strand
CATTTGTAGGAAATCCATTGGTTCAAAACTATTTTTATCAGGTATTTGTGACAGACTTGAACACGGGCTGTGAGAAGTGGTCATTGATGTTTTTGGTAACTGAATCACCTGACTGTCCGGGAGATTGCACTCCTGAGCCATTTGTGTGCAATATCCAATCCATTCCTAACTGCAACCAGGGAACATTCACTGCCGTAGGTTCAAACTTCACTGTTGTTCAATGGAGCTTTGGAGATACGAACTTTGGCGGTGGGAATCCTGCTAGCCACGTTTATCTCGCTGCCGGGTGTTACAATGTGCAGTTAACCATAGCGGTGCCGAATATCATTCCCGGCGAGCCTGATTGTTTGATCACTATAGATGACAGCATCTGTATCCCGTTGGGTGTTGATTTCGATATTGATTATGTAGGATGTGGACAAATTGATTTTACGGACCTCAGTTCATGGATTGCAGGGCCTGGTAATGCGATTACGTCGTATTCATGGAATTTTGGTGATGGCAGCCCACTTGGAAGTGGAACAACACCATCCCACACCTACGCTAATCCGGGAGTTTATAACGTAACGCTTACTGTTACCAATGGAAATGGTTGTGTTTCGTCGATCTCACACCCCGTGACTATAACAAGTGTAGGGGTTCCGACACTTACATACTCTCCAGCAACTGTTTGTGTTGGTGAGCCGGTAAGCTTTTCTTCGGTAGCGACTTCTGCGGTAACGTACACTTGGAATTTTGGGGATGGAGCAACCTTCGTGGGACCATCACCAAGCCATACCTACACATCTGTCCCTATGGGAGGCAGCGCTACGGTTACCGTTACTGCGCAAGATGCTGACGGGTGTACTAAAACCAGTCAGGTTACATTCCCTGTGAATCCATCACCTAGCGGGGCGATAACCGGTCCTACGACCATCTGTCAGGGCGATTTAGCTACTCTTACAGCACCTTCAGGATATGCGTATCAATGGGTGCCGGGCGGACAGACAACACAAACTATCAATGTTGGTGGAGGTACATATAGTGTAATCCTTACCAATGGTTTCGGCTGTTCCATTGAAACGGCTGAGGTAATGGTTGAGGAAATTCCGAAACCACAAGTCAACATCAGCGGAAACTTGATCATTTGTGATAACGGCTGTACAACGCTTTTTGCGACGTATGGAGATGGTTGGTCGTACACCTGGTATGATGATGTGAACAACGTTGTAGGTTTTGGGCCGTCGCTCACTGTTTGCTCAGGAAGTTTGGCCAATAACTATAAGGTTGAAGTTGTGAATGCATTTGGTTGCATTGGAAATGCAGGTCCGGTTGCAGTAACCGTTGCGGCAAGTCCGGTTTACACTGTTTTGGTAAATGGAACCCTTTGTGAAGGAGACCCTACTGTGTTAACAGTGACACCTAATTTGCCTAACTGGACTTATACATGGAGTTCTGGTGGAAATGGACCGGTTACCACAGTTTCAGCTTTAGGAAACCATACTGTGGTTGTGACTGATATCGATTCAGGATGTTCTTCATCGCATACAGAAACGGTGAATCCAAAACCTGATTTTTGCGCAGTGCCTTCGGGTTGTTATACCTCATGTTTTGGCGATGAAGTATGTGGAGATCCAGGAATGGTGAGCTATCAGTGGAATTTCAACGGAACTCCTATAACAGGCGAAACAGGCCAATGCATTTTTGTGATGCAAAGCGGAGTATATACCGTAACGGAAACCAATAGCTTTGGATGCACGGATACCTCAGGACCGATTGTTTTTGAGTTGGTTGACTGTTCATCGAATCCTTGCGATTCCTTGTTCGTGGAATATGCCTATTTGGTAGATCCGGTGACCAACGAAACCGATTCTTGTTGTGTAACCTTATCTTACACGAACAACTATGGACCGGTGCTAGGACTGAGCATCACTAGCTCAGATGCGGATTTGGTTTTCTCTAACATTTCATCCTCTCTCCAAATTCAGTCCATCTTGCCAAATGGCATCGAGTTAGGTTCTATCATCCCAACAACCTCGATTCCACAAGGGGTGTTGAATAACGTTGCAACCTTCTGTTTGACTGATGTAATCAATAATCCACAAGAGGTAGTGATTCATTGGTACGACATGGATGCTAGTATCATTTGTCCTGATACGCTGATCTTTAATTGCCCTGTAGAACCGGATTGTCTCTACCTGACCAACGATACCATTTATTGTGATGGAGTGGAGACCCTCTATGAATTCACTGTTTGCAATCCAAATGATGCGGATTGGGCGGTTAGCTATATCAGCTTGGTTCCAACATCGCCAACAGGCATAGTTTTATCTCCTTCGGCGATAGACCTTACAGCCAATCCTTTGCAACCAGGTGATTGCGCTACATTCACTCTTTCTTTGAGCGGTGCAGGTATAGAAGGACAAACCTTCTGTTACAACATGGTTGCTCACATAGACAACCCTGATTTGCATCCGGATGCGCTTTGTTGTTCTTTGGATACGACCTATTGCATCGATATTCCATTCTGCGATCCGTGCGGATTTGTGGATGCATTTGCAGAACCGTTGAACGAAGAAGATTGCTGTTATAATATCGTATTGAACAACGGATACAATCCTAATTACTTTGATGCGATTGACCTCTGTGTGATTTCACCTCAAACCACGTTCACGTTGAACAATCCATTTGGAAGTGGTTGGACTACAAGCGGTTACAACGGAACAGTGGCGACATTGCTGCCTACCGGATTTGGAAACTTTGTGCCGGGAGGAACCTCTGTATTGCCTGAATTGTGCATAGATACTTATGTTGCACCAAACCAGCTCATCGAAGTGAAATGGATGCACGAAGGTGAAGTTGTATGCCGCGATACCCTGAGCTTCTTCTGTGAGCCGGACTGTGGATATTTCACACATGACTTGGTTACATGCAACGACGATGGAACCTGGACTTTTTCTGCTGATTTGGTCAACAACACAGGTTACGCGATAGGAGAAGCGGTGATTTCATTTGCCGGCGCGTTGTCTGTGTACAATAACAGCATTACACTTGGAAATGTACCGAATGGAGGAGTGTTCTCGCCAATCGTGTTTAACATTGGAGCACCTGCACAACCGGGCGATGAAATTTGCTTCACGGTGACTTTGCACGAGATCAACTCGGATGGTATATACCTGAATTGCTGCAACTTCACCTATTGTATGATTTTGCCTGATTGTGGCTTTACACCTCCATGTGCTTGTGATGAGGCATTCTTGAATGCTGGCTCTGCCGGAATGAGTTGCACGGCTAATTCAGCACTGTTGTATGAATACAGTTTCGACTTGCTCTCGAATTTGATTCAAGAGTCTTGTGATCAAGTTCGATGGAACGTTACAGGCATTCCGGGAGTGACTGTTCTGCCAGGCGGTGCGCCGTTTGTGTACAATTTCCCGGCGCCTGGGTCTTATCAAGTCTGCGCGCGCGTTTACCGCACCTTGCCTGATGGGACAACATGCAAGTTCATGGTGTGTAAGGATGTTGTGGTGCTGGCCGTGGCGAACATTACCGTGTATCCGAATCCGGGTCAAGGTTTGTTCTATGTTGCGATGCCGAAAGCGATTGACGACCTGACCAAGTTCACAGTGATGGACAATGTTGGTAGACCAGTATTGGATGCAAGATTATCTAGAACAGAATCGAACGTTGTGGAGTTGGATTTGCGTTCAGCAGCCCCGGGAGTTTACATGCTCGAGTGTGTTGTTGATGGTAGACGAGAGGTTCATAAGATTGTGATCCAGTAATTTAAATGAGCAATAGAAAAGGCCGTTCCAAATTAGGGACGGCCTTTTTTTGTGGCTTCATTAAACGTTGAAAAAAGGAATTTATTGTGCTGTTGTTTGGGGTTCAGCACCTTGAATCACGAAATTCAGAGGATGCCCAATTAAATGGGAACGGAAAAAACACTTCTATTAAGTGCTATATTATTGTTGAACAGTGGTTGTGGTTCATTCAGTCTAGAGTGAGTTTCGAGACTGCCAGATACTGTGAAAGAAAATCATCTGATGGTACGAAAGCGATAGAAGCGAAATATTATTCTTTACCCATCTGCATCAAAACAATATGTCCAGTTTTGATGATCAAGAAGCCAGCAAAGACCTCGCTGTATTGAAGTCGGTAAGCATAAACACCGTCTTCCATTGGTTCGCCACCTTGTTTTCCGTTCCAACCGATCGACGGATCGTTGATCGTTGCTATCTTAACTCCCCAACGGTTGAAGATATCGAGCTGGTAGTCGTAGGGAGCACATTCAAAAACGGGGAAGAATTCATCGTTCAACCCATCGCCATTTGGTGTAAAGCTGTTTGGAAGGAACATAGGGCAGGTGCATTCCAATTCGAAGACTTGCGTGGTGTCTGAAACAGTCCAGCATCCATCATCGTCTTCAATGGTGACCCAGTAATACCCTGGAGAAGGAACAGGAAGTGTGGGAGCTGTTGTTCCATCACGCCATTCGTAATCACCTTCTACTGCTGAGGCGTCGAGGATTAATTGGCGACCAAAGCAGATTTCATAGGATCCTGCTAACACATTTTCAGGGACAAGGCTGTATTCAACGTAAATCGCATCACTGCCGGTGCCACATAAATTGGTTACGGCAACGGAATAGGTTGTGGATTCGTTCAGTGCAACATCAATAAGTGGATCCTCAGAACCGGTGTTCCACAAGTACGTGGCTCCGGGATAATCGATCAAAGCGTTTAGCACATGGGGCTCGTTGTAACATAAGGAGGTGTCGATACCCAGATTGATATACGGAATCGAATCAAGTGACACATTCACTGTGCGAATCACTGTGGCGCAATCGTCTGTAATAGTGATGTTGTATTCACCTGGAGCGGTGATGAAATAGGTAGGTT
Organism: Bacteroidota bacterium; assembly: GCA_046047375.1. Lineage (GTDB taxonomy): Bacteria > Bacteroidota > Bacteroidia > Flavobacteriales_D > Sanyastnellaceae > RI-182. The sequence continues at coordinate 3,608 of JBJOIB010000397.1, read as the reverse complement.
CAGTAGATCCATCGGGCCAGTTTGCAACAGGGTTTAGGCCGGTAGTGCTCAGTTCTATTTGAGATCCGACACACAAGGTGGTATCACCGTCAGGAACGAGTTCGGGTTCTGTGTGGACAGTAACAAGTGTGCCCCCAGAAACACTATTGCATACATTCGAGGCGGAGACCGAAAAATAACCAGTTGTTGATACTTGCACCGTGGCGCTTGTTCCCCCGAAGTTCCAAATGATATTGTCAGCGCCATTCAAACTCGGATCGCCAAGAGTGGTGGTCTCCCCATCGCAAATGTCGATCGTTGGTGGCATATTGAGCACGAGTTCACCGGCAGCAAGCTGACAGTTATTCAATATCAATCCACTAGCGCCATCGGCTAGAACGAAGATCCAGTCATAACCGGCGATGGCATTATTGGAATTAAAATTAAAATTCGATGTTAACCACGTGGTTCCAGCGGGTTGCAAAGATCCTAGAAGCGTTCCTTGTAGTACTCCATTGTCGAAGAGCACTGGATCAGGGCATGCGTATACGAGCGGACTGAAAGTGCCGTTGCTGCCTGCGCCGTGGCTCACATAGGTAAAGGGGAGACTAACCGGCCCGTTTACAAGGGGAGTTGTTAGACGAAACCCTATGCCTTCATTGGTTCCGCTTTGCGATCGGATGAAGATGGCCTTCACGGCATCGCAGTTTATTGGTGGCTCGATAGACAGGCCGGCGCCATTGGCTCCGCTCCAGCTGCCATTTTCGTATTTAGCCATGTCTGGACCATTGGCAGGAGATCCGGCCAAATCTGAGGAGTTGGCAAAACCAGATGAAGCAGGTACACTGTAAAAACAAGGGTCAGCAAATTGACCAGCCCCAAGCAGAGGAAGCAAAAAGGCAAGAATCGCTAACAGGTGTTTCAATTTACGAGTGTTTTGAATGCTAATACAAAGGAGAACAATTTTTCCCGAAGGAAAGTTGCGTCAGAACGAAACTTCAACAAAAAGTTTTTTCAATAATGGATTCCAAATCAGCATGAATAAGCCCATTTGAAGCCAATATGTTTTCACCGAACAAAGGTGCGGGAGACCCAGGGAATCCGCCAACACGCCCGCCGGCCTCAGTTGTAATGATGATTCCAGCAGCCACATCCCAAGGGTGGAGCGAATATTCGTAGAATGCGTCACATCGGCCACAGGCCACATAAGCGAGATCCAATGCAGCGCTTCCCAACCGTCGTATTCCTCTGGTTGTTTGCATCAATTCTTTCAACAGATGCAGGTATTCGTCGGTCCTTCCAAAATCGTAATATGGAAATCCTGTTGCGAGCAATGATTCTTTCAGCGCAGAAGCATTGGAAACCTGAATGGAGTGGTTGTTTAAAGAGGCACCACCACCATGATAAGCGCTGAAACATTCATCGCGGTTGGGGTCGTAAATGACTCCGAGCAGCAATTTGTCGCCATCAGCCAAGGCTACGCTGGTGCAGTACACGGGTACACCGTGGATGAAGTTCGTGGTTCCATCGAGCGGATCGATGATCCAATTCAAGCCTTCTTTTCGGTCACCGGTTCCTTCCTCTGCAATGAATCCTGCTTCCGGCAACAACGCTTTTAATCCTTGCACAAATTGGATTTCTGCTTCTTTATCGACGAAAGAAACCAGGTTGTTGAATGCCTTCGTTTCCACATCACTTGCAGAGATGCGCTGTGATATCAAGAAAGCGCCGACTTTTTTGCTCAGGATTTCAACCTGCTGAACCAGCTCCTTGAGTTGATGATTGTTCATTGCGGTTTTTGCGGATTAAATATACCATTAGAGCAATTCCACCAAAGAACATCAAGGTGGAAATGATTTCAGCTTGGGTGATTTCGAAACCAAGCAGTTTGTATGTGCTGTTTACGCGGATCTTTTCAATCCAAAAACGTTCTAATCCATTGAGTGTCATGTACAATCCGAAAAGAACGCCCGGAACTTTAATTCGTTTACGCACAGACCACAGCACAGCAAAAATGATGAGTGCCATGATGATTTCATAGAGAGGAGTGGGGTAAACGCCCGGATCTAGGTAAGTGCCATATCCCTCGAAGATGGGCCAAGGATCTGATTCCAGGATCTTCTTTCCTACATAACCATCAGGACTAACACCATACACAGCATTAACGTTGTTGGGATAGTTATACGCCCAAGCCCAATCTGGGAGCCAGCTCAACCATTCGGGTTTGGGGTTGGTATTTGGAATGCCCCAATCGCCATCTCCCGAAATTTGGCATCCCATTCGTCCTATTCCGTAGGCAAGCATTAGTCCCGGAGCCGTAGCATCAGCTAGGTGAATGAAGGGAATGTTGATTTTGCGCGCGTACCACCAAACGCCCAATGCGCCCACGATGAGTCCGCCGTAGATCGTCAATCCTCCCAAAAAAGCTTCCAGCGAAGGGTTGCTGAAAAATGCTACAAATTCACGCGGATTTTCGAATAGGTGAAACAGCTTAGCACCGAGGATACCGAAGAAAGCGGCATACATGGTAATACTTCCGGTGTATTCGTATTTGTGAAAGGTAATGGACTTTGTTTCAGGCTTTGGGAGGGCATTCTTTTTTCCTTCGTACCATCTCCAAAAAGCGAAAGCGCCACCCAGTACAATTCCCCAGAACGGGCTACCGGCGCCGGAGAAAATATGTTTTTGTGGCAATCCACCGCCTTGAAAGATGGTGCCAGCATTGAGGATGAGATAAACGAACTTGTATCCGAAGATGAATCCTAGAAGACCATTGCCGATGATCTCAAGCGTGGTAGCTGGTTTTCCAACGATTATGGATCGAGTTTCAGGAGTAAGCAGTCCTTCTTCTTCTTTTCTGCGCAATTCGCGGGATAGAATCATGCTTGCAGCGACGAAAGCGAGTGCCACCATGAGACCGAAACTATTGATCAACTTCAGAAAAGGCACATCAATTCCGAAGATGTCGTACAAAGCAAAATAAAGGTTTGGATACATATTTTCAGTGGGTCAACACAGGGAAAACAACGCCCATATCGCCGCCAGGCAAAATAGAAGTAAGTTCAACCTCGTGGATTTGATTAATCAGTTCTTCATTCCATGCCGTTTCGATCCGAATGTAGTTATCGGTGAAGCCGAACATTTTACCTTCTTCCTCGGATGCTTCGAAGAGCACTTGTCGCGTTTGCCCTACATGACTTTCATAGAAAGCGCGTTTTTTCTTCAACGAAAGTATGCGCAACTGTTTGCTTCGCTCAGCGCGAACGTCTTGAGGAACTACCTCATCAATGCGAATAGCAGTGGTGTTAGGACGTTCGGAATAGGTGAAAACATGCAAGTAAGAAATATCCAACTCCATTAGGAATTGATACGTTTCTTGAAAGAGTGCATCTGTTTCTCCCGGAAATCCAACAATGACGTCGACACCAATGCAGGCGTGCGGCATCTTCGATTTAATTGATTGTACTCTGTTTTGGTACAAATCGGTGAGATAACGTCGGCGCATAGTGCGCAGGATGGTATCACTCCCGCTTTGCAGCGGGATATGGAAATGTGGGACGAACTTTTTGCTTTTCGACACGAAATGGATGATTTCGTCGGTGAGCAAATTGGGTTCGATGGAGGAGATG
>JBJOIB010000396.1:0-12339 GCA_046047375.1 Bacteroidota bacterium | reverse complement strand
GCAGATGCTAGTGGAGTTGGACGGACAAACCTACTCTTTTACATTATCGGGCACCGGCAAATCCATTCTTGACAGCGTGATCAAAGAGGGAGGTGACGCTCCGTTTTCATGCAGAGGTGGGGTTTGTACCACGTGCATGGCCAAAGTATTGGAGGGTGAAGTGCGCATGGATTCAAACCTAGCACTCACCGATGGAGAGATTCAAGAGGGATTCATCTTGACTTGTCAGGCCCATCCGGTATCCGGAAAGGTGCGCATCACTTACGATTTCTAAGGAATACCGATGTATTTGTGCGTCTGAAGCGAGAGCTTCCACATGGGGTTTTCGCGGATATGGTTGAGGATCATCGGTAGATTTTCTTCGCGTTCCTCCCATTCAGGCTGTAAAAAACAAAGGGTTTTGGCTACATCCACTGCGTTGCGGTGACCTTCAGCCCATTGAAGGTCGTGCTTGTTGTACACTACAATTTTCAACTCATGGGCAACGGCGTAGAACTCTTGTCGCACCGGCTTGAATTTCTTGGGAGACAAGCATATCCAATTCCAGCTCCCTGTTAAAGGATGCGCTCCTGATGTCTCCAAATGGGTGCGTATTCCCTTTGCCTGCAGTTGAGCTGTCAGCGCATCCAGGTTGTGCATGCAAGGCTCTCCACCTGTAATAACAGCTATTGGAGCACCCGATTCCACCGCCTCTTCAACCAGTTGTTCCACACTCCACTTAGGGTGGGCGTCAGCATCCCAACTCTCTTTCACATCACACCAAAAGCACCCTACATCGCACCCTCCAAGGCGAATGAACCACGCCGGCGAACCGGTGAACTCACCCTCACCTTGAATGGTGTAAAACTGTTCCATGACAGGAAGTTGCTGTGCCACGTGCTGAAATTTGAGCGCAAAGGTACGGAAGTGAACAAAAAGAAGCACCGCATGATTGAAAACGACGTGGACATGGACGGAAAATGACGGTTCTTTTTTCGGAGCGTTGTACCGGTATGTGCCAGCCCAACTCTTAACCTCCGCCGGAAAAAACATGTTCTCTCCGGAAAATTCGTTATTACCTTCTCTGCGTTTTCACCCTGCGGTGCCTGTATGGCTTGTATTATTAGCCTGACTGAAAATTGGCAACTTTGGTGGAGAAAAGCAAATCCGTTATGCTCAGCTTTTCCACCCCCTGTTCACAATCTATTTCAACAATTGTTGATATCTATCTGAATACTAACCCTTTGTGGACTCACCAACGAAATAATCGTTTTTCGATTTAAAAAGCACATTGAACGTAGTGAGCGTTCCGTAAATGCGGGTGATGTATTGTTGCAGGTGCACTTTATCTTCGTCTGAAAGCTTCTCGTGGCTGTTGATGTTTTGTTCCAACACACGCAGGCGATCGCGAAGCATCACTATTTTGTGGAAGAAGGTTTCAATGGGAAGATCTTTGCCTTTGAGGGAGGTATCGCCCGGTTGAAGGATCATGGTACCGCCTTCCCATTTATCGCCAAGTTCAACGATTTCAGACACATCGTAATATTGGTCGAACACATTTTGAACAGCTTCTACCACATCTTCGAGCGTGATGGTGCTCACCCCTACGGTTGAGGCCTCCAACAAGGTAAAACCAGTGTATGCTTTGCCCAATTCTTTCTCACCATGTTCGCGAAAAAAGATGCGCCAGGCGGAATCTGTTTCACTAAAAATGACGCCTTCACCGAATGAAGGGTGGTTTACTTTTGCTCCAATTGCAAGGTTCATGATTCAGTATGTTTATAGCTATGTATATTTTGAAGATCCATGGTGATCATTCCGGCATCGTTTACGGCATACGGTAGTTCAAAGGTTGCATTTTCCACCAACTCATTGAAGGTATAGCTATGGCGCGAATGCACCACCTGGTTAAAAGTATCGTCGAAGCCAGTTATGAGGATGAGCAACTCGGCCGATTTATGCCTCAGTTCGTCCACAGTCAATCCCCACAGCGAACTTTGTTCGGTAATGGGGTGCACTATCGTCCATGTTAGCGGAAGAAAATGCACCTTGCTGACCTCGAGCTCCAACTGGTAATACGAACGGCGATGAGGTGCAAGTGGGTCATCGTTGAGCATCAAAATTACCCGCGCTTCCAGATCCATCAACACATTGGTTCTGCGGTTGGCGATGCGAAACATCAAAGCCTTGCCGTCTCGGAATGGCGACAAAAGCACGTTGTTGCTGTAGAGCAGTCTCGACTTTGGACGTGAAAATCGACCATAAAGCAGTCCTGACGCCAGCGCAAACGTTAACAATCCCCCAAGTGCTTCGAATGACGACACCAATCCAACCGCCGGGCTACCTGGCGACAAAGCACCGTACCCTACGGTGGTAAAGGTTTGACAACTGAACAAAAAGCACGTTAGAAAATTCTCCATCCCCCTTGAGGGAACTGCCCCTTGAATGTTCTCTACACCCAAAACAAAGTAGAGACTGGCAAAAAGTAAGTTTACTAGAAAAAAGGCCAGAAAAACCACCGCCAGAAAACGGCCGGCCGACATCGAAATGAGCTCCAGGTACAAACTTCGCCAGCCACGATCAGCACCGATGCGCTCGACGTTAAAACTCCCGTCTTTATTGATGACTCTGCGCGTCCTCCGGTTGTACTTGGCTCCAAAACCGGGGTCATTGATCTTTGTGGACATGCCACAAAACTAAGGATTCAATTCATTCAGAAACAAGCCATTCAAAAAGAGCGCGTATTACCATATCATAATTTTTTTGTATCTTTAGGTGTCCCAACCTTAAGGGAAATAGCTATGCTGCTCAGATTGTACCGTGTATTACCGCTCCTTGCGTTGATTCTTTGTATATCCGCAAACGCGCAAACATTTAACGGAGTTGTTGTTCGTGAAGTACCTATTCCGATAGCTACCGCCACCACCATTCAAAGCCAAGCAGGGTTTACATCACTTCCACGCTGTTGGCAGGTGTTTGTTTGTTTTAGCGAAACCGATTGGGAATTGCAATCACTCTACGGCGGACAAATTCCACTAGGAACGCCTGTGCCTTGGACTTTGGATTGTCCAACATGCACAGGCACTAACAAGTTCTTCAATACTACTTTCGGAGGCTTTCTTGCTGAAAATAACAATCCTGCATTTTGGCCCTTCATACCTGAAGCACAATTCGATTCGTGGTGGTACATCGGAAATCCAGTATATAGCCCTTTAGTTTCGGGAATTACTTGGACACCAAGTCTTCCAGTTAGTCCAGCTTTAGCTTGGAATGCCGGTGGCGCATTTTACGAAGCCTCATCTGTTGGATCAGTTATCGGTGGATTCTGGTCGCCCCCTTCGCTGCAAGGAAAACCCGATGCAGAAAACAAAGTCCTTATTGGTCAGTTTACTACCGACGGCATTTTCGAAGGCACCATCAACTTGCAGTTTAGACAGTTGCAGCCTGACAATACTCCCGTGAACCCCATCGTTCTCGAACAGGCTATTGGGGTTCAAATCACCAATAACCCGCTTATTTTTGAAGAAGACTGTCCCCAATTATTCCTCCCACTCGACTTGCTTTCATTTGATGTAGCGGCCTCTGATGACCGTGTAAACCTGATGTTCAACACATTGAACGAAGACCAGGTAGAAAGCTACACCATAGAGCGCTCCATGGACATGCAAACATGGTCCAAGGTGGCGCAATTACCGGCAAAAGGGGGATACAACATAGAAGAAGAATATTTCGCTGTCGATTACCAGCCCGAAAGCGGTGTGAATTACTACCGTCTATCTGAAACCACGGTTAACGGCGACAACAAAGCCTTGGAAACGCGTTCAGTGCTTTTCAATCGTTCCAAATTTGAAGTGTACCCAAACCCGTCGAGCGATCGCATTTGGTTCAAAGGAGACGTATCTGATGTGCGTTCCATCCGTTTCATCGATATGACAGGCAAAGTGGTTCTTGACCAAGTAAGTGGTACTGAACCCATTCGCGAGTTGGATGTGCAGCATCTTTCACGCGGCATGTACTTAATTGAGTTTGTGTACGTGAACGGCGATTTCTACCGCACCAAGCTAGAGATCAACTAACGATCGATCCGAACAAGTCGTAGTGATCAGCACGATCTATGCGAACACGAGCGAAATCACCCAAACGAATGTGGGTGTCATCGTCCATTTTCACCAGCACTTCATTGTCTACCTCGGGTGAATCAAACTCCGTTCGACCGATGGCATAACCGCCTTCGTACCTGTCAAACAACACCTTGAATTCTTTCCCCACCTTGGCTTCATTCAATTCCAGACTGATGCGCGATTGAATGTCCATAATCGCTTCAGTGCGGGCCTTTTTCACCTCAGCAGGAACATCATCTTCGAATGAAAATGCGTGTGTATTCTCTTCGTGCGAGTATTCGAAACAACCCAAGCGGTCGAAACGCATCTCTTCTACCCATTCGCACATTTCCCTAAAATCCTCTTCCGTTTCGCCTGGATAACCGCATATGAGCGTCGTACGAATAGCAATTCCGGGCACCTTAGCGCGAATTTCCCGAATCAGCTCCGTTGTTTTCTCGCGGGTGGTACCTCTTCTCATCGCCTTCAACATTCGTGTGGAGGCATGCTGCAGGGGCATATCAAGGTAGTGACAGATGTTCGGGCGTTCAGCCATCACCTCGAGGGCATCCATAGGAAATCCGGTTGGAAATGCATAATGGAGACGAATCCACTCTATGCCTTCCACATCGCTGAGGGCACGAAGCAAGTCGGCCAATTTGCGTTCCTTGTATAAATCGAGACCGTAGTAAGTAAGATCCTGTGCTATCAGCATGAGTTCCTTCACGCCTTGCGCTGCGAGTGCCTTTGCATGCGACACCAAATCTTCAATTGGTGTGCTCACGTGCTTGCCGCGCATGAGTGGAATGGCGCAAAACGAGCACGGTCTATCGCATCCTTCAGCAATTTTGAAATACGCGTAGTGCGAAGGGGTTGTAAGCAAGCGCTCACCTACCAGTTCCTTCTTGTAATCTGCCTTCAGTGTTTTCAGCAAGCGTGGCAATTCACGTGTTCCAAAGTAGGCATCTACTTCAGGAATCTCCGCTTCCAAATCATCGCGATAGCGCTCACTCAAGCAACCTGTAACGTACACTTTATCCACCAATCCGGCTTGTTTCGCCTCCGCATAGCGCAGAATGGTATTGATGGATTCCTCTTTCGCGTTATCAATGAATCCGCAGGTGTTGATGATCACGATAGCGGCATCCGAGTTGGCTTCTTCGTGCTTCACATCGTAGTTGTTGGCGCGCAATTGAGCCATCATGACTTCGCTGTCGAAGATGTTTTTTGAGCAGCCCAAGGTAACGACATTGACCTTGTTTTTTTTCAGGGTACGCGCTTTCATATCAGCTGAAAAGGGAGTCTACAAACTCATATTTATTGAACACTTGGAGGTCGTGAATGCCTTCACCAACACCGATGTATTTCACTGGAATGCGGAATTCATCTGATATTCCGATGACGACCCCACCTTTAGCGGTTCCGTCGATTTTAGTTAGAGCGAGTGCATTTACCTCCGTTGCTTTGGTAAACTGACGCGCTTGTTCCACCGCATTTTGTCCGGTAGACCCATCCAACACCAGCAGCACTTCATGCGGAGCATCCGGAATCACCTTTGCCATCACATTTCTGATTTTCGACAGTTCGTTCATCAGGTTTATTTTGTTGTGCAATCGTCCGGCTGTATCAATCAAAACCACATCTACTTGGTTGGCAACGGCCGATTTTAGGGTATCGAAAGCTACAGAAGCTGAGTCGGCATTCATGCCTTGCGAAACGATGGGCACACCGGCGCGTTCGCTCCATATTTTGAGCTGATCCACGGCTGCAGCGCGGAAGGTATCAGCGGCGCCGAGCATCACCTTTTTTCCTTGGCTTTTGAATTGGTGTGCCAGTTTTCCGATTGTGGTTGTTTTACCAACACCGTTCACTCCAACAACCATGATGACATAGGGTCCGTTCACGTTTGGCAGAGAGAGTTCGCCTGAATCGCCACCGGCTGCGTCTTCGAGTAGAGCAGCAATCTCTTCTTTTAAGATGTTGTTCAACTCAGAGGTTCCGAGGTACTTATCGCGCGCTACGCGCTCCTCGATTCGCTGAATGATTTTGATGGTTGTATTAACCCCCACATCGCTAGACACGAGGACTTCTTCGAGGTTATCGAGCACCTCATCATCGACCTTACTTTTACCGGCGATGGCCTTGGTAAGCATCGAAAATACGCTGGTCTTGGTTTTTTCCAAGCCACGATCGAGGGTTTCTTTCTTCTCTTTCGAAAAGATTCTCTTGAAAAAACTCATGGTGTGAATTTGGTGCTGCAAGTTAGCGATAAACGCTGAAGCAACATGGATGAAGTGCGGGTAAAAAAAAGGCCTTCACACTGGAAGGCCTCGGGATCTTTTCAGATGGAATTACTTTGTAAACCAAGAGTCCACATTGTCGTTGTGAACAATCTCTTCACGAAATGAGTAAGCGCCGGTTTTCTCAGAGCGCACCATTTTGATCACCTTGGTGTGTTGTTTTCCACCACCTTTCTGAAGGGATGCTACTGTCTTCTTAGCCATGGCTTATCTTATTTAATTTCTTTGTGAACGGTGTAACGGCGCAAGATAGGGTTGTACTTCTTGATCTCCATACGATCAGGAGTGTTCTTGCGGTTTTTTGTTGTCACGTAACGTGAAGTTCCGGGTTGTCCGGTGGCTTTATGTTCTGTGCATTCCAGAATTACCTGTATGCGATTACCTTTCTTGGCCATACTCTTTCATTTTCAGGAGTGCAAAGATACAACATTTCTTGAAATCCGAAATACTTTTTCTCAAAATATCATCACTTTTCCTCAACGTCAATTTTCAGCACCTTTCCCACAACCTCCCTCACAAACACTTGTTGAAAAGCCGGCGAAAATACCCCCTTTCAACGCCGCGGCCTCGTTATCTTTGTCGATTGTATCACGCTCAAATGGCAAAAGACAAAAATACGGCAAAAGAGGGAAAAACATCCGGGAAATCGAACGGAGCGGGCGAAGGGCGAAAAGGAGCTTCAGCTTTGGTGCCTGAATGGACGAAAGACAGCAGGGTAAAGCGCATCACGGCTTTGGTATTAACCATTGTCTCGGTGTACTTGTTTTTTGCGTGTGTGAGTTACATTTTTACCGGACATCATGACCTCCGGTTGATTCTGAACACCCCGACAGAAGGCGCGGAAGGAAAAGAACACTTCGCCAACATGTTGGGTTCCATTGGGGCACATTCGGCGTATTACCTGATGAATCGCTCTTTCGGGATTGGTGGTTTGTTTGTTCCGTTTCTCTTGTTTCTTTTCAGTTGGAAGTTACTCACGGGTAAACGATTGCTACCCCGAGCAAAAACCATTCGGTTGTCGTTGTTTGCTATGCTTTTTCTCCCGTTGGTCATCGGTTTTTTCTTCCACGAGCAACACGAGGAGTTAGGCAAGATTCGCATCACCTGCAACGATAACCTTGTGGGCGTTTACGGTGTTTTTGCCACTCGGTGGGCAGTATTCACCCTCGGATGGTTCGGAGCCTTGTTGCTCATTTTGGTGATTTCGGCTACCTCCTTCATTTTTAACTTCAATCCCAATTTCGAGAATTGGCGCATACCTGAGCCTATTAGGGCGCTGTTCGCATCGTTAAAGCGTGAAAAGGCGCCTCACCCGGCGGATGAAAAAGCCGTGGTACCGCCAGTAGCTGCTGAGCTCCCAATAGAAGAGCAAGTCATTAACGAGCCTGAACCGGCAGTAGAAGAGGACATCTTAGACATTGAGTACCCTGCGGTTGACCGCACCGATGAAGCCTTGGACGAGTTAATCGCAGGAATACGCACCGCGCCTGTGGTTGCTCCCGTTGTGGAAATAGCAGACACCTTCGAACTCGACCCTGAGATTGAGGAAATAGACGAACCTGTTCCCCCTGCCCTACCCGTGATTACGGAGATAGATGAAGTGCTGGAGATTGAAACGGTGGTAGAAGAAGATGAATTGTCGGAAGACGAGCTCGACAGTAAACTGCAAGAGTTCGGTGAATATGATCCCAAGTTGGATTTGTCGCGCTATGAGTTACCTAACATCGATTTGCTCGAGCAGCACGGGTCTGGCGTTGTTGAGATCAACAAAGACGAGTTAGAGGCCAATAAAAACCGCATCGTCGATACCCTGAACAACTACAACATTGAAATTGCGAAGATCAAGGCCACCGTTGGACCTACCGTAACATTGTATGAGATTGTACCGGCGCCGGGGGTGCGAATTTCGAAAATCAAAAACCTCGAAGACGACATTGCGCTGAGTTTGGCCGCACTTGGAATTCGCATCATTGCGCCTATTCCAGGCAAGGGAACCATCGGTATTGAAGTTCCGAATTCCCGTCCTGAAGTGGTATCAATGCGTTCGCTCATTGCTTCCGACAAGTTTCAGAACTCTGATGCCGAGCTTCCCATTGTTATTGGAAAGACCATCACGAACGAAACCTTTGTTTTCGACCTTGCCAAAATGCCGCACTTGCTCATGGCAGGAGCCACAGGTCAGGGTAAATCGGTGGGTTTGAATGCGATTTTGGTGAGTTTGCTGTACCGCAAGCACCCTTCGCAATTGAAGTTTGTGTTGGTGGATCCGAAGAAGGTAGAGCTTACCTTGTTCAATAAAATTGAGCGCCATTTTCTCGCCAAGTTGCCTGATACCGAAGATGCGATTATAACTGACACCAGCAAGGTTGTAGCGACGTTGAATTCGTTGTGCATTGAAATGGATACACGCTACGAGTTATTGAAAGATGCTCATTGCCGCAACATCAAAGAATACAACCGCAAGTTCATCATGCGGAGGTTGAATCCGGAGAGCGGACATCGTTATTTACCCTACATCGTTCTCGTTGTTGATGAGTTTGCAGATTTGATTATGACCGCGGGCAAGGAAGTGGAGACACCCATCGCGCGTTTAGCGCAGTTAGCACGAGCCATTGGAATTCACCTCATTATCGCCACCCAACGTCCTTCAGTGAACATCATTACAGGTACCATTAAGGCGAACTTCCCAGCCCGTATAGCCTTCCGCGTAACGTCGAAAATAGACTCTCGCACCATTTTGGATGCTGGTGGAGCAGATCAGTTGATTGGACGGGGAGATATGCTTTTCTCTACGGGAAGTGATTTAACGCGCATACAGTGCGGATTTGTAGACACCCCTGAAGTGGAGAAAATAACTGAATTCATTGGCAACCAGCAAGGATATCCATCTGCATTCATGCTTCCGGAGTATGTAGATGAAAATGCGGGTGAAATTGGTAATTTAGCCGACGAAGATCGCGACGAATTATTCGAGGATGCAGCTCGGTTAGTGGTAATGCACCAGCAGGGTTCGGCATCATTGCTGCAACGCAAACTCAAGTTAGGATACAACCGCGCAGGACGACTCATAGATCAGCTAGAGGCGGCCGGTGTTATTGGTCCTTTCGAAGGTAGCAAAGCCCGAAAGGTTTTGATTTCTGACGAATACAGTTTGGAACAGTTCTTGAATGGCGGTGCGTAACGAACAAAGTACGATGAAAAAGTTGACATCCATTTTTGCGGTTCTCTTCCTTCTTGCAGGAACCGTTGCTACCCAGGCACAAGACAGTGCTAAAATTTTGAATGAACTAAGTGCGAAAGCGAAGAAGTTCACCAATGTGTACGCTGAATACTCATCACGCCTCATTGATAAGAAGAATGCCGTTGACCTCAAACAAGAGGGCAAGGTCTATGTGGAAGGAGAAAAGTACCATTTGGAAATGGGCGAATACGTGCTCATAACAGACGGGCAAACGCACTGGACGTACGAGAAAGAAACCAACGACTGTTACATTGACTATTTGGAAGACATGAAAGACGGTGCTATGTCTCCTTCAGACATGTTCACCATTTGGGAGAAAGACTTCAAGCACGAGTTGAAAGAAACGGTGAAGGAAAACGGGAAGGACTATTACCTGATTTACTTGTATCCTCTAAAGCCGGCTGACAAGCCATACCACACCATTCAACTGTACGTTGACAAAGCCAAGATGGAAGTGGCGAAGATCATAGTAAAAGGCCGTGAGGGCAACGATGTTATCTACACGTTGAAGACCTTCAAACCGAATTCCACCATGCCGGCGAACATCTTCAAATTTGTTCCTTCCTCACGTCCGGGTGTTCAGATGATAGACAACAGAATTTAATTAGCATATAATTTTCAAAAAAAGCCGGCTTGTCCGGCTTTTTTTATTGAGCTCGGTGAACGCCTTTTTTCAACAGCCTCAACGTTTCAGCTTCTGAAGAGCCGGGGTTGGGCATATAGTCATACTCCCATGAAGCATTGGCGGGAAGGCTCATCAGAATGGATTCTGTTCTTCCATTCGATAGCAGGCCGAAACGGGTGCCGCGGTCATGAACGAGGTTGAACTCCACATAACGACCGCGACGAAGCAATTGCCATTGTTTTTGGTCATCCGAAAAGGACTTGTGGCGGTTTTCGTTCATGAGATGGGTATAGATGGGTGCGAAAGCCCGACCAACATCCAAGACAAATCCCTCGTAAGTGGCTGCATTGCCTTCATGCCTACCTAGGTCATCGAAGAAAATTCCGCCAACACCGCGTGTTTCCTCACGATGAGGAATGTAAAAATAATCATCTGCCCAATCGCTGAAGCGCGGGTAGTACGATCTGTTGTGCTTATCACACACCTGTTTGAGCTGATTGTGAAACCAAACGGCTTGGTTCACATCCACATAGTGTGGAGTTAGATCGATACCACCGCCGTACCACATAGAGCCATCGCTCAAAGCAAAATGGCGAATGTTCATGTGAATAATCGGCACATTCGGGTTATGTGGGTGCAAGACGATGCTTACGCCTGTAGCATAGAACTCATCGGCGTTTGTGAGCATTTGCTTCCTCAGTGCTTCTGAAGTTTTTCCCTGAACTTCTGAAAAGTTCACTCCGCCTTTTTCAATGACGTTTCCGTTGCGAAAAATGCGTGTTCTGCCTCCTCCCCCTTCTTCTCGTTGCCACAGGTCTTCATGAAAAACAGCTCCACCATCGCACGATTCAAGTGCAAGACAAATGCTATCTTGAATTTCTTTGAATAACCGTGCGCTATTTCGATTACCGAATTCCATTTACCGGCACAAGGTAATAGTCCTTCTGAGAAAGGAGATAAACGAAATCATTCTCAAATCCGGAGTCAAGACCCGTCTTCAGGTAGTTGAACCGATGTCCGAGAAGACCGCTGTTACTCATCCTACCAAACTCATTCGGGAATCCTATTCCATAAGAGGTCAATCCACGACCGTAGTAGAGCATTACATCGAAGCCCAGCACTACATAGTCATTCACATCCGACTTGAATTCATCTCTAAAGTTCTTGGTAAACGTCAGCATATCATCGGAGGTGTATGCTACATATCCTGAGCGGGGAACGGTCAGGTTTACGCGTTCCTTGAACGAAACATCAAGGAAGTCATACTCGAGCCATTCTTCCACAGCAAAGATGCGAATTTGATATTCTTTGCTCAGCAGTTGCAGCTTGGTTTGGAGGTTGGCAATCATACTTTTGCTACCATCGCCGGCAGGCACCACTAGCACATTGAGTTTCGAACTACTGAGTTTCGCTGAAAGTTCGCCAACAAATTTGCTGCTCGCTTTCAACTCTTTGTAGCCTTTTTGGATGGTATCATTTTCCAGGCCGGCCGCCTTGGCAAAGTGTTTTTGGAACAATTGAATCATGCGAGCGTCTGACACATCCATGGAGTTGATGAGGATGATGTTGTCGTTTTTGTGCTTCTGTGCCACATGTTGTGCGATTGCTTTCATTTCCGTATCTCGGGAAGGAATTACCTTCGACAAGTTAGGACTAGCGAGGAGGATTTTGTTGGATTGTGGGACCGGGCAGACGATGTGTGTTCCTTTTTTGGAAGCGTATTCGCTCACGATTTCAAGTGGTTTGCGCGGCAAGGGACCAATGATGAGATTGGCCTGTTTCACGGCATCGGTTTGAATAGCTGCGCGGGCATCTGCTTCGGTACTAACGTCGATGTAAGAGACATCGAGACGGGCTCCGTATGCTTCAAGGCTATCGAGAGCTGCCAGTGAGCCTTGGTAAAAGTTCACCGCTATTTCACGCAGTCGCGCTTCCTTGTTAGCGGTCTCATTCATGGCCGATTTCAATTCGAATGGCAACATGACCACCACGCGGTACAGGTCTTTGAGGAGAACAGTATCTTTCAGATCAATTTGTGAGGGGATGCTTTCGGTTTTGGCTACGAATACCTCATCGCGCACCGGGATATTGATT
>JBJOIB010000395.1:0-4458 GCA_046047375.1 Bacteroidota bacterium | reverse complement strand
ACGCCCAATTGTACTTGATGGAACGTACATTCAAGCACATCCATCGGAACAACCCGAATATCTTTGAAACCCTCGTCGGCCGTGCCATTCAGCCCAAGGTGGCACTTTTCTCGATAATGAGAGATGAAACGTTAGAATGTAGTGAATTTCACCATTTTTCCCGACCTTCGCCCCATGAACGATGATTACCAAAACCGACTAAACATCCTCCGCCAACGACTCAACCAAATCCACCAGTGGCCCTCTATCTATATGTTCAAATTCGTCGTCCCTAATAACCCTGATAACATCCAAGCTATCATCGCTATCTTCGGCGAATCCGCTGAATTCCGATGGAGAGAAAGCGGTAAAGGAAACTACATCGCTGGAACTATCCGCGAAATGATGCTCAATGCCGATCAAATCTTCGATCGATACGAACAAGCATCCAAAATACCCGGTATCATAGCACTCTAATGGAACAATTTATCGAATACGGAAGAGACGCACTCCTCCTCTCCCTAATAGCTATCCTCGCTTATATCCTGTACAAACGCCTGGTCGCTACCCTGTCAAAAGACAAACTCAATACAGCTAATTATGCTGCAATCAACCAAGTGTACCTCAATAATAATACGCTGACTGTCGATTTCTATAACCCAACTAAAGGCGAAATATCTCTGGATGTCATCGCCCCAGATCAATCAATTTCTCTCATCGCCAAACAATCCTTCGAAACAGGACATCACCAAATAGAAAGAGAAGTTAACCTAACGAAAGGACAAGTAACCATTCGCCTTGTTTCTGAAAACCAACGAACAGAACGATTCTTCAACCTCTGATTCTCTACATCCTCTCCGGCATCGATACTCCTAATAACTCCATCGATGACCTTACGACTCGACCAGTAAGGTCCGTTAAACATATACGCATCCTCCGAATATCCTGTGATTCCTCTTTCAAAATGGGAGAAACCTGATAGTATGAACTGTATTCCTTGACCACATCATACGCATAATTAGCTACCTGAGACGGATCCAGTTGAGTAGCCGCCGATTGAACAACTTCCGGAAACTCATATAACTTCTTGAGCAATGAACGCTCCGAATCTGATAAACTCGTATCTCGCCAATCTCCTGTCAAATCAACCTCCTCAGCTTTGCGTAGCAATGCCCGCGTGCGCACATAATTGAATTGTATGAAAGGTCCCGTGTTTCCGTAAAAGTCAATGCTGTCTTTTGGATCAAACATCATAGTCTTCTTCGGATCCACCTTCAACAAGAAATACTTCAATGCCCCATATCCAATGACCTTGTATAAGGCCTTCTTTTCTTCATCGGAAACATCCTCTAACTTGCCTTGCTCTTCAGCTATCTTTCTCGCAGTTTCCGCCATTTCCGCCAACAAATCATCCGCATCAACAACAGTACCCTCCCGCGATTTCATCTTCCCCTCTGGTAATTCCACCATGCCGTAACTCAAATGAACACATTGGTCGGCACCCTCAATTCCGAGTTTCTTTAAGATCAAAAAAAGCACCTTGAAGTGATACTCCTGCTCGTTACCCACGGTGTAAATCTGCGCCTGCAATCCAGGATATTCCTCAAATCGCATCATCGCAGTGCCGATATCCTGCGTAATATAAACAGCCGTGCCATCTTTTCGAAGCAGCAACTTTTCGTCTAATCCATCAGATGTAAGATCGCACCAAACAGATCCGTCATCTTTTCTAAAAAATACCCCCCGCGATAATCCAAGCTCAACCGCTTTCTTACCCAAAAGGTAGGTGTTTGATTCATAGTAGAGCTTGTCAAACTCAACTCCCATCTCCCTGTAGGTAGCATCAAAGCCATCATACACCCAACCGTTCATTTTCGACCATAAGTCCATGATCTCCTGATCCTTGTTCTCCCACTTCAAAAGCATTTCCTGCGCTTCTTGAAGAATCGGAGCACTTTTTTTCGCGTCCTCTTCCGCCATTCCGCCCGCTTTCAACGCTTCAACTTCTGCTTTATAGGCTTTGTCAAATGCAACGTAATACTTTCCCGCTAGTTTGTCACCCTTAAGACCGCTCGAAACAGGCGTTTCTCCATTGCCAAACCGCTGCCAAGCCAACATGGATTTGCAAATGTGAATACCGCGATCGTTGATGATCTGCACTTTTACAACATCATAACCAGATGCCTTTAAAATCCGCGATACACTATACCCAAGAAAGTTGTTTCTCAAGTGACCAAGATGCAAAGGTTTATTGGTGTTCGGAGATGAATACTCTACCATTATGCGTCCCTTACTTCCCGCTGGTGAGAAACCATAATCAAGATTTTTATTGGTCTCCCTCAAAAAACTTAACCAAAAAGCAGAGGTTAACTCTATGTTCAGAAACCCTTTCACAATATTGAAACGCTCAACATGCGAAACATGTGTCACTAGGTACTGCCCAATCTCCTCTCCAGTAACCTCAGGTGATTTTTTCGATATGCGAACCAATGGAAAGACCACAAGGGTGATGTCTCCCGGAAATTCCTTGCGCGTCTTTTGAAACTGAATATTTCCTTCAGTAGCCTCTTGCTGATATAATTCCTTCATGGCAGCTTGAACTGCCGATTTCAATATGTCTTCAATTCGCATTTCTTAAATTTTAGGTAGAAAAACCTCACATAACATGCAGCGTGCACTGCCACCCCCAAAACGCTCAATGGTATCTAACGGAATAGACAGTATTTCTGCATATTTCGAAATAGACGACTTCTGTTCTTCATTCAAGCTGTTAGCCGCTGATTGCGACATAATGAAGTACTTCTTCCCATCCTCGTTGTAAACTTCCAATCCATTGGCCGCGAAGTGCTTCATCTGATCAATATCAATTCGAATCACTTCTTTTTCAGCCTCTAACAGCGATTCAATAACGATTTTTCGATCCTGCAAGTCCGGAATGCTCTCCTCACAAAGAATCGCAAACTGAGAAGCTATGGAAAGTACTACGTTGGTATGGTAAACCGGTTTTCCCTCTACGGATGTTTCAAATAATACCCCACTATATCCCATCTCATCACAAAAGATGCGCACTGCCTGCTCATCGGTACGCTCACTGATGCCTGCATAAACAACTTGACTGCTGCGGTCAAGAACCATACTTCCAGTCCCTTCCAAGTAGCTTTCATGTGATTCAAACTCAGTGAAGTCCACAATCTCCTCCATATGAAGCCCGCAATGGTTGACAAGCTCTTCAATCAAATACTCTCTCCTTTCAAGTCTTCTGTTTTCGGCCTTCATCGGATAGAGTGCAACAAGTCCATTTTCGTGAAAACTCAACCAGTTGTTCGGATATAGCGCATCTGGTGTGTCTAAATCGTCAGAAATATGTCCCACATACACTTTAATGCCTTTATCTTCAAGGAGATGCACAAACCGATCGAATTCGTTCAATGCTTGCTCAGCTACCGTAGCGCCAGAACCCTTGTCTTGAAAAACATTGTCGTCAGAAGTTTCTTCATTCGAACGAAAGTCCTTCGGACGAACCATGAAAAGGAGGGAGGATGATTGTCTCATCAGCGCAGATAGGTTTTTTCTACTTTCATTACCACCTGCTCAAGCAAATCAAAGGCTGTCTCTGCCATTTTATTTCCCTGATGATCCAAAGTGGGGTTGATCTCAACAAATTCAACACAGCAAATCGGTAATCGCTCTATCATCGTCTCCATTAAAAGCTGAGCCTCACGAGGTGAAAAGCCATGTGGAACCGGTGTGCCCGTCCCATTCGAAACGTCTTCAGGGTCCATGCTGTCAACGTCGAATGAAATGTATACCAAATCGCACTCTTTCAATCGATCCCGTGTCTCATTAACTACCTCCGCAATTCCCCGCGATCGCACTTCGTCAACGCTGAAGTTTCGAATCTCCATCTCTGCAATGGCAGCATCTTCTTCAATTTCGGTATCACGTACACCAAAATAAATAAGGTCAGAAGGCAATACCTTGGGTTGAATTCCCCAAATGCCCTTTATCTTACTCCATTCTTCAACGGTTTCCGGTACCGGATTGTTGATGCGATGGTGCTCATTGTCAATGCCTAACAAGATTCCCAATGGCATCCCATGCAAATTTCCCGAAGGGGTAGTATATGGCGTGTGAAGGTCGGCATGTGCATCAATCCATATCACACCAACACGCTTGTCAGGATAAGCTTTGCGAATGCCTGAAACTGTACCCGCAGCTACAGAATGATCTCCTCCAATTACAATCGGAAATTGTGACGCGGAAAAGGCCTCTGCTAATTGACGTGCAGTTCTGTCAAATACTTCGCATATCGCCTTTATCCTATGACCGTATGGATTGCGATCAGGTTCATACAACTCGTGATTGTTGTCCGGAATATCAATAACGGTCAAGCGTTGGAACAAATCGCTTCCTTTCTTCCAGCCTGCTATTTCCATAGCAGCAAATCCAAGGCTGGCCCCTCGAGTTCCCGCTCCTGCT
>JBJOIB010000394.1:0-9247 GCA_046047375.1 Bacteroidota bacterium | reverse complement strand
CCTATCAAATGCTGCTTTCTCCTGATAACGCCATTGTTTTTCAAGACCCTATCGATGCTCCCGGCAACTGGTCCTCATCTTCATACCCCTTCAAACAAATTCTCACGCAATCAACCCGTTCTTCCGCATATCTGGGAGAAGGTGCCGGCGGTGGAATCGATGATCGTTTCGACTTTATTCTGGCCAGCGAGCAACTCATGAACCCCTCATCACCACTGTATGTGGTACCCGATTCTTACTTAGCGCTTGGAAACAATGGCGCCTGTTACAATATGAGCATTACCTCTTGCAACACTAACAACGATGTACCTTTTGACATCCTGCGGTCATTGTACTATATGAGTGATCACCTTCCAATTGTTATGGAACTTGAATCGGAAGTAGAGCTCACAGTGCAGAATGACAACATTCCCCAACCAAGCATCTTTTCTACAGATAATGGATTCTTTGTTCGCGGACTTTCGAAAACCGCATCAGGAAATATTCTCGATCTCAGCGGACGAGTAGTAGCTCAACTTTCTATCACCAATGGATTGAATTACCTTCCACAGCTTGCGAAAGGAGCCTATATTGTTCAATTGAACACGGAAGGAACTACAATCAATCAAACCATTGTCATTCAATAATTTACATCAAAATATTTACACTTAGAACATGAAGTACTTGTGCATCCTCTTCTCGCTTTTGGTCGTTCATACTTCTGCGCAAAATCTCAAGAAATTCGGTATCGACACAACCCAAGTTGTTCCTGATGGTCTTGCAGCAGGCTTGTACGCTCCGCAGTTTGAAACGCTAAAAAAGACAGAAAATACCACGCTCGTTGTCTTCATTAAAGGCAGCTGGCATAAGAAAGACATGAAGTTCCTTGCGCGTTTGGCAGACAGTCTTCAAACCTCATCTCCGACACCTGTTGATGTTGTAATTGTGACGACTGAGAAGCCCGAATACAATGGTAAAATGACCGATATAGGACCATTTAAAGTTGTTAACGATGCGGATCAAAGCATCTCAACAGCATGGGATAACTTGTTTGTTGCTACTCAAGGTTATGTAAAGCGCAGAGCCTTCTTTAATAGGATGAAACAAGAGGATCGTTGCGAAACCGCGAATGGTAAATTCAATACGAACAGTTGCTATCTGGTGAGCCCTACAGGTAAAATCCTGTGGCGCTATTTCAGCCTCGATGGCAAATCACGCCCATCTGTAAAGGAAATTGTGGCTGCAATGAAAAAATAGTGGTAAGATTATTGGTTTCGACCTGCCATGAAATACCTCATTGTCCTACTCTTCTTTTTTTCACTAGGTACCGCCCGAGCCGGAATTTCGGAAACTGTAGTTTACGCTGAAAAGCAGGGAAAACGGTTGGAATTTGACGTTTTCCGCGCTCAACATGCATTCGCAACCATTCTCTTTGTACACGGAGGCGGATTTTACGCCGGAACAAGACACGACGAAAGCATTCTGCAATTTTGTGACTCAATGCAAAACGCCGGAGTGAACGTGGTAAACATGTCGTACCGGTTGTTTTTGGAAGGACAAAAATTCGATTGCAATCAACCCATCCCTCGGAAAATTGAGGCCATAGCAACAGCTGCTGAAGACATCATCGATGCGGCTCAGTACATAAAAATGCATGACCTTGAATTGGGTTTGCAAAATATCCCCCTTATTTTGATGGGTTCGAGCGCCGGCGCAGAAGCTGCTTATTATGCCATTTACAACTTACACGCTACCGCCTTTGATGCAGTGATAGGACTGGCTGGAGCCTTGCCTGAAATTGACATGGTCACTGCTGAAAGAGCGTTGCCGACCGTTATGTTCCATGGTTCTTGCGACCCCTTGGTACCTTACAACGAAGGCATTCATCATTACTGTTCAGAACAATCGCCCGGTGCGCTCTACCTCTATGGGTCGCACGCGATCTATGAAAAACTAGTATCACTGAACCAACCCACCGTGCTGGTAACAGCATGCGGTGGCAAACACGGAAGCGCAGTTTCGCCGCTCAAAAAGGATAAAGCATTGTTATTGAACCTCATTTCCAAAATAGCAACCGCACAACTGGAAACAGCGCACATCATTCGTGAAACCGATAGCACCTGTCAATTGCCCGATGGGGGTGTCTGCGATTAGTGCTTCTCCCCAAACGGTGCAGCCATAACACCTGCCAAAACCCGTATTTTTAGGTGGTTTTCAGAAGGTGGAATCGGACAACTGTACTTGTGATTGTATGCACAATAAGGGTTGTAGCAGGTATTGAAATCGATGACCACTTTACCGTCTCGAATCTCCCCTATCCGCAAGTCCATATAACGTCCGCCTGCATACGTTTCTTCGTAATTGGTCTCATCGGTAAAGGGGATGAATAAGTAATCTTCAAATCCCTCGCGCTTCATTAAATCCAGATTCTGGTAGATGGTCAACGTAAATGATTGACCATTGATAACAAAAGTTGCCGTACCATAAGGCTTGTACACTGGCAAGCGATCAGTGGTTGTTTTCATCTTGAAGGCTTTGCCCCGTTTGATCTTTTGAAACGCAGCCTCTACCTTCCAATTTTCATCAATGGGAAAGTAGTTCAGACCTTCAAACGCCGCGCGATCTTCCTCTCGAAGAATGCTTGTTTCTTCATTGCGGAAAACCTGATCAACAGAATCTCGCTCAGCCTGAAGTCGCAGCTGATAGTCTGTTTGTGCGCACAGCGCGATGGACGCGATCATCAATCCACTTGAAAGCAACCAGCGCCTGATCATTTCACCAATTTCTTGTACTTAATGCGCTGAGGCCCCACGTCACCGAGGCGTTTCTTGCGATTTTCTTCGTATTCGGTATATCCCCCTTCGAAGAAGTACACTTGCGAATCTCCCTCAAAAGCGAGAATATGCGTACAAATACGATCCAAGAACCATCGGTCGTGACTGATGACAACAGCACATCCAGCGAAGCTTTCAATACCCTCTTCCAAAGCACGTAGTGTATTCACATCCAAATCGTTGGTAGGCTCATCGAGCAACAATACGTTGGCCTCTGTTTTAAGGGTCATAGCAAGGTGCAGTCTGTTGCGTTCACCGCCGGAAAGCACACCGCATTTTTTCTGTTGATCCGATCCGTTGAAATTGAACTTGCTCAAATAAGCCCGTGAGTTCACCAACTGTCCGCCAATCTCAATGGATTCTTGTCCATGCGACACCACTTCCCACACGGTTTTATTCAAATCGATATCCTTGTGGCGTTGGTCTACGTACCCAATTTTCACGGTTTCACCAATGGTGATGGTACCGCTATCTGGCGTTTCTTCTCCCATGATCATGCGGAACAAGGTTGTTTTACCTGCACCATTCGGTCCGATGATACCCACAATTCCAGCCGGCGGCAGCTTGAAGTTCAAATCTTCATACAACAACCGATCGCCGTATCCTTTTGCGAGGTGTTCCCCGTCAATGACATTGTTTCCAAGACGCGGCCCATTTGGAATTGGCAATTGAAGGCGCATTTCCTTTTCTTTACCGCCTTCACTCAACAAGCGATCGTAGTTGCTCAAACGCGCCTTGCTCTTCGCCTGACGTCCTTTCGGATTCATGCGCACCCATTCCAACTCGCGCTCGAGTTCTTTTCTGCGCTTCGATTCTTGCTTTTCTTCCTGCGCTAAACGCTTCGATTTTTGATCGAGCCATGATGAGTAGTTACCTTTCCACGGAATACCCTCTCCTCTATCGAGTTCCAGAATCCATCCAGCCACATTGTCGAGGAAATAACGGTCGTGCGTTACCGCGATTACCGTCCCCGGGTACTTCTGCAAGTGCTGCTCCAACCAGTCCACTGATTCCGCATCGAGGTGGTTGGTAGGCTCATCGAGCAAGAGTACATCCGGCTGCTTCAATAGCAAGCGGCATAACGCTACACGGCGACGTTCACCACCAGAAAGTTCACTTATTTTTTGGTCTTCAGGCGGACAACGGAGTGCGTCCATAGCGCGCTCCAGTTTCGTATCCAATTCCCACGCATCCAATGCATCGATGCGGTCTTGCACCTGCGCCTGGCGATCCATGAGTGCCTGCATTTTATCGGGATCGTTCAGGATTTCTTCATCCATGAACTTCTCGTTGATCTCCTCGTATTCTTTCAGAATATCCACGATCTCTTGGGTTCCTTCCTGTACAATTTCCCGAACCGTTTTGGTTTCGTCCAATTGAGGCTCCTGAGGCAAATAGCCTACGGTGTATCCCGGAGACCAAACCACATCGCCCTGAAAGGCCTCATCCAAACCAGCAATAATCTTCATTACTGTCGACTTACCGGATCCGTTGGCCCCGATAATCCCGATTTTCGCTCCGTAGAAGAAAGACAGATAGATGTCTTTGAGAATGTGTTTGCCTTGTGGCGTGTTCTTGTTGACACGCACCATGGAGAAAATGACCTTTTGTTCGTCAGACATGGGTGATGAAATTAGGCCGCAAATATAGCAAGACTTATCTGTCTGCCTGACGCTCGATCAAGGAATGATTAGTTCAACTTGAACTTAATGGGAATGTTCTGTTCAAAGATCACTGGCTTGCCGTTCATCATTGCCGGTTGATCATATTTCAGCATGCTTACCACACGAATTGCTTCTTGGTCGAGGATTGGATTGACACCGCGCAAAACCCGCACATCCGAAACGCTTCCGTCTTTCAACACCAACATGCGAACGTAAACGGTTCCTTCTAGCCCTTCCTCCTTCGCTTGCTCGGGGTAGATCGTGTTCTTAGCCAAGAATTTCATGACACCTGATATGGAACACTGTTGACGTTCATCGCTGCTCACTTCCGAGCAACCTTGAAAAACAGGAACATCGTTCACTATTTGAAATACGGAATCCTGAACCGCCACAGGCTCCTCCGTAGGAAACGGAATTCCCGGTTGAGCCTTGATGTGTTGAACTGCGAATAAGATCAAAAGACCAACGAAATATTTCATGGTTGCCATTTTAAATGTGTTAAACTTCGATAGAAGGTCGTTGATCCTTCCGATGTAAAAGTCGCGAAATTCAACTGAAATTAAAGGTTCCTATTTCACAAAAGAATGGCGATCCTTTACATCTCAACCGCGTTGCAATTCCAACAGTGTTATCTCCGGTGCCATGCCCACTCGACCCGGGAAGCCTAAAAATCCGAATCCCCGGTTTACGTGCAAGTGTTGCGTATTTTCTGTGTACAAACCACCCCAATATTTGTAGCGAAAGCGGGCCGGGCTGAGCTTCAATCCCAACCAAGGAATCTCCACCCCCATCTGCATTCCGTGGGTATGTCCGCTCAGCGTTAGTTGAATGTCTTCTTTTCCACGAACCATTTCTTCCCAGTGGGTAGGGTCATGAGACATGAGGATGCGCGCCGCGATGCCTTCTACTCCTTGCATAGCCTTAGACAAATCGCCCTGCTGTTTGAATCCTTTACCCCAGTTTTCGACACCAATCAGCGCGAGTTTTTCTCCGTTTTTCTCAATAATGCGATTCTCATTCAACAGAATATCCATTCCCATTTCGCGGTGTATCTCAATGATTCGACGTCGGCTAAAGTTCCGTTCCTCCTCAGTCATATCGCCGTAATCGGCATAATCGTGATTGCCTAGAATCGAGTACACACCGATTTTTGCTTGCAGCTTCTTAAAAACCGGAATCCATGGCTCAGCCTCGCTAGATTCTACATTCACAAGGTCTCCAGTGAATAGAACAACATCCGGATTCAAACTATTGATAAGTTCAATACCCTTGGCCACATCATCAAATGCATTGTTAAAACTACCGAGGTGAGCATCCGAAATCTGCACCACTTTGAGGCCGTTAAACGCATCCGGCAAATTGTTAATGGGCACTTTATGAGCCAACACGCGGAAATCAAATTTACCCTTGGTAACACCGTACAAAAAGCTCACAAACGTAAATCCTGCCAATACTTGACCGGTGGTAGTAATGAAGGTTGCACGCGATATCGGGTTTCCCCCTAATTCATCCGTGGAAGGTTTACGAAGGGTATATTGCACAAGCCAACGCAAATCATCGACCACGTGGAAAACCGACAACACCAACTTGGGCATCAACAACACAAAGAAAAAGGCAATAACCGCCATTAAAAGGGTAGGATGGTCTGAACGCCAAGCTCGAAAGTTCATGCTCGCCATGATGATCCCCGCGTAGGAAATAATTGTAAGCACCCACCACAACCAATACACTGTTTTCCGCGGAAGTCCTTGAACGCCGGTAAATGAAGCCGTAATGGACTTGAAAGAATATATTTCTACAAAGCCCAAGATGGCCAGAGCAATAACAATAAACATGAGAATGGGTATTAAAGCGCGTTGCATAATGGCTACAAAGATACCGCGTTCAACGTGTGGATTGATTTACCGTTCGTCACTATTTAAGATTTATTTACGGTTTGATTCAAGCCTTTGTCGAACTATCAGCCCGCGCAAAAATCAGAAGAAGAAACTCATTTGACAGAGGATCTGAAATTCTCGAAGCGTAACAATCCAATCGTTATTTGTCGAAAAACACTTCCAACTCACCCGAAGAAACTGTTTTTACATGCTCAATATTGCCCTGGGATGTGTGAAAACACAACGCTTCAACCAGCGGATGGTGCAACGGAACCAACGGAATGTCATGCGTGCTCATAAAGATGGTCTTTCCATCTTGAACCAATAGAAGCAGCTCGGTCCACCACGCCTTCTTGGATGGGTAGTCAAGAAAGGCTGTGGGCTCATCCATGAGGATTACGGGTGTCTGTTGCGAGATGGCTCGAACCAACATAACCTTTTGGCGCTCACCATCGCTCATGCGGTCTAAGGGAACATGAAGCAGATGTTCAATGTGGTATTGAATACCTAGTTCTGCTGACTTACTGACATCCGAGCTTGGCTGTGCTAAGGTAATGACCTCGTGTGCCGTAAGCGGCGGTACAAATTCCGGACGAGAATGCACAAATGCGAGTTCGCGGGCGCGCATCTTCTCTCCTAACCCATGTATGTCTTTACCAGCCAGAAACACGCTTCCACCTATGGGCGACATCAACCCGGCCAGCGTTTTCAAGAAAGTACTCTTACCTATCCCGTTTGCTCCAATAAGCAAAATCAGTTTCCCTTTAGAAATTTCGATGGAAACGGGTGGAAACAACGCCTTTTTATATCCGAAAGTAAGATTGCGGCATTCGATCATCCGAAGACCCTCCTACCCTTTAAAATGATGTAAATCACCACAGGGGCGCCTACCAGGGAAGTCACCGCGTTGAGTGGCAATTCGGCCTCCAGCCAAGGGGCACGAGTAATCAAATCACACCCCAATCCGATGATCATACCAATGCTTATAACAGCAGGAATAAGCGCTTTGTGGCTGCCTTCTTGCCATACCCCTCGTGCTACGTGGGGCACTGCTAATCCAAGAAAGGCAATGGGACCGGCAAAAGCTGTAACCACTCCAGCTCCAAATCCTGTTATCAGTAAAATAAACAAAGTAAATCGACTCGCTGAAACACCCATGGTTCTTGCTGTTTCAGAGCCGAGCAACCAAATATCAAGCTGCTTTCGCCGACTAAAAACGAGTATTCCAAAGAGTGCAAGGGCAATACACAGAGCAGACGACGTGCGCAAATCTGTGCCTGAAAAACTTCCCATTCCCCAAAAGATAAAGGCCTTGAGCGCTTCTTTGGAGGCTGTTTGCTGTAGCACGGTGACAACCGAGGAGGTTAAATAACCGAGCATCAAACCAAAGATAAGCAGCGATACGGGTCCTTTAAGTCGACTAGCAACCATGAGTACAAGTACCAAAACCATCATGGATCCCACAATAGCAGCAGGAACTGCGGCGACTCCGATTCCGGCTAAAATAGCCATTGCTACGCCCAAAGAGGCGCCCGAAGTGATGCCTAAAACCGAAGGCCCGGCCAGCGGGTTGTGAAAGTAGGTTTGCATGAGCAACCCGCATAAGGCTAAAATTCCTCCCGCTGAAACCGCCGTAAGTGTTCGTGGCAAACGTGTATGTAGAACAATCAGTTCATGAAGAGGACTTCCCTTGCCGGTAAGCACAGCGAGAACCTCATCAAACGTCAGCCCCACTGAACCTACCATCAATCCGGCAACAATCAATGCCACCAAAACGATTCCTGCTATGACCCAGCGAATTCCCTTCATTGGAACACCTGAAAATAAGTGGGTTGATGGGATGGAAACAACTCGGGATGAAAAATGGCAGCGAGATCCATCAATATCTTGTGTGGCTCAATAACTCCATCTCCAAAGTAATCAGTGGTACCTGAATTGCAATAAAAAAGTCGCTTGTTCACCACCGCAGGAAGGGTTTCAACGCGCTGGTCACCAGAGGTAAAATCATTCAAAGTAACCTCGTCCGATGCATAGAACACCTTACCAAATAACTCAGCATTTTGAGTGGCTGCAAGCAGCTCTTCCATGTCCATGGTCAAGTTCTCACCTCCCCTTGTTTCGTCGAAAATATAACGCGCCCCAGCATCGCGAATCAACAC
Organism: Bacteroidota bacterium; assembly: GCA_046047375.1. GTDB lineage: Bacteria > Bacteroidota > Bacteroidia > Flavobacteriales_D > Sanyastnellaceae > RI-182. The sequence goes on along the minus strand of JBJOIB010000394.1, from coordinate 734 downwards.
AGAAATGAAACTATCGCCTGATGGAGCATACCACTTTCCTTGCTCTGCAGAGCCCGTAAATACCGTTGGTGTAGCCTTGTTCGCCACTTTTGCCATGACACCCCTGTATTCATCGCGAATGGCATTGAACAGCTGGTTGGCCTCATCCTCACGGTTCGTGAGAAACCCAAAAACTTTTATCCACTCAGCCCTCCCAAGAGGGTGCTGCTCCAAATATTCCGTGATCGGAATGACATGAATCCCCGCCTGCTCCAGCTTAGAAAAATCCTCATTGCCATAAGGGTACACCAGCAGAACATTTGCACCAGCGGCAACGGTTCGTTCCAAATCAGGAACACCTACATCCCCTAAAGATTGTATATGGCCAGCGGCGATGTGGCCCTTCACCTCGGCATTGAGAACGTAATCCGCATAGGCACTTGCCTTTACCATCGACAGCGCTCCCAGTTTATTCAAATAAGAAAGGTGTGTTGTGCTCAACGTAGCAAATTGCGGAGATGTCAAATGAACAGCGCCTTCAATCTCTTCTTTGCAAATCAAACAGCTATTGACACTGTCTGTTTGAAGCCGAATACAATCAACACCATCAATAGAAGTAAAATGAAAATGAGTGGCATACTCCGGACGAACCAAATGCTCGACCGACACAACATCTCCTGCGGGTTGATTGTTACATGCAGAAATCAACGCAAGTAACCCAATAAAAACAATAGACAAACCCTTCAACATACCGC
>JBJOIB010000393.1:0-9098 GCA_046047375.1 Bacteroidota bacterium | reverse complement strand
AGGTAAGTGAAGTCAGCCATTACCGAAAGACGCTTTGAAAACTTGTAGCGACCATAAAGACCGAGAGCGACATTTGTTTCACGCAAATGCATGTCCCAAACAAAATCACGGCGAGTCAATTCCTGACCTCCGATATCTCCTAAGTAGTTTGCCCCACCTAGCATCAGTCCATATTCCCAACGGTACTGACCTACCGCGAGAATGGAAGATAGTGTGACAACAATAAGTAAAATTAGACGCTTCATTCCCAGTTTATTAAGACAGCTAAGCGACAAAAATAGTTCTTTCGTCGCACATTCAAAACTATCGAATTGATTTTAATTATGCCCTAAGGTATACGATAAATCCCTTTTTTTGTTCATATGAACCGGATAACAACGCTTTTGGGAATCAAATATCCCCTCATTCAAGGGGGGATGGTCTGGTGTTCAGGCTGGCGTCTTGCCTCTGCAGTTAGCAACGCTGGTGGCTTGGGAGTAATTGGCGCAGGCTCCATGACACCTGAGCTTTTAGGGGAGCACATCTCGAAAATTAAGGAATCAACACCTTATCCTTTCGCCGTCAACTTACCACTCATGTATAATTCAATACACGAGCAGATAGATGTTCTTGTAAAAAATAAAGTTCCGATTGTTTTTACGAGCGCAGGAAATCCTGAATTGTACACTTCCAAGCTAAAAACGGAGGGCATTAAGGTAATTCATGTTGTATCGAGTGCCAAATTCGCTGAGAAGGCATGGAAAGCAGGGGTTGATGCTGTTGTAGCGGAAGGATTTGAAGCCGGGGGGCACAACGGACGAGAGGAAACCACCACCCTGTGCTTGGTGCCCGAAGTTGCAAAAAGAATACCTATACCTGTGATTGCAGCTGGAGGCATTGCGGATGGTCGATCGATGCTAGCCACCATGGTGCTTGGAGCTGAGGGAGTGCAAATTGGAAGTCGGTTCGTTGCCAGTATTGAATCCTCAGCACATCTAGCCTTTAAAGAAGCTGTAGTGAAAGCCGGAGAGGGCGATACTAAGTTAACGCTCAAGGAGTTAGCGCCTGTTCGTTTGTTAAACAATACATTTTATCAATCAGTGCTGCGGGCTTATTCGAATAATGCATCCGTTGATCAACTGAAAACACTTCTCGGAAAAGGAAGGGCTCGGAACGGAATGTTTGCTGGTGATCTTGAAGAAGGAGAGCTGGAAATTGGGCAAGTAAGCGCAAGAATTCATGAAATTCTTCCGGCAGAAGAGATCGTAAAGAATATAATTGAAGAATACTTTGCTCTTGGATCAGCTAAACTTGGTGGCTATTTCTCCTTCTAGGCAACCAAAACCTCTAAAAATATGTTCTAAGAACAGAAAGTCTTTAAAATAGCAACGCAGTAATGACGTTATGGTGAAGGTTGCTTAATTTTGCAACGATCTGGGCATGCGAATCTATATAACTTATATCGTCCTTCTGATTGTCGCATCATTTGCCGTGATGCAGACACAAGCGCAATTGCCTGCTCCTGTTGTCACTTGCACCACCGTTAATGCAGCCGGAAACATCAATATTTCATGGACTCAGCCTGCGGATCCGGGTGGTATTTTCATCGCCTATGAGGTATATGAACTGAACATCAGTACCGGAGTTGCAACACTGGTTGGAACCGTGGCAAATTACAATACAACCAATTACACGGTACCTGGATTGAATGGCAACGCGAACAACTATTGTTTTTATGTTCTTGCCACTTCCACCGGGAATCCTGCGTCTGCACCTTCAGAAACCATTTGTAACATCTATCTTACGGCCAGTGCTGCCGTTACGCCGGGGTTGGTTGAATTGTCATGGAATATGCCTTTCTTAACTGATCCTGCTTTAGTTGGTGGTGATTTTACCATTTTTATGGAATTTCCAGCAGGTAACTGGAATCCCATTGCCACCATTCCATACGCTAATGGCAGCAATTTGTACTATCACGAAGTTTCTGAATGCACCGCTGCGTTGAACTTTCAAATTCGACACACCTCTTCTCCATGCAGCAGCTATTCCAATGTGGCTGGAGGAGTTTTCAGTGACCAAATTGATCCTACCGCTCCCTTTATAACAAGCGTTACGGTTGATAGCTTGAGCAATAATGCAACGATTGAATGGGATATTCCGCCTCAATCTGACGTTGCTGGTTACATCATTTACTTGTGCGTTTCAGGCTTAAACGCAACGCCGATACAGACCATCAACGACCCGTCTATAACTTCATGGACGAATCCGTCATCAACTGCAGACTTGGGTCCTGAAAACTACAACATCGCGGCCTTCGACAATTGCTTCACAGGCGGACAACCGGATCCTGGAGCTGCGAACCTTGAATGCACCGGTAGTATTTTCTTAGTCACACAATGGGCCAGTTGCACGGATCAGGTTAATTTAGCCTGGACCCCATACAATGGGTGGCCCGACGGTGTAGATCACTACGAAATTTATGCCCGTGAAGAGCCTATTCCGGGAAGTGGTATTTTCAATCCTTCCTATCTCTTGGGAACCGTACCTGGGAGTGCCAACACCTTCACCCATGTTAACGCGCCGTTGGGCTCTACCATGTACTACAGGGTTAAGGCCTTTGCTTCCGGACAGTCTTGGGAGGCTGGATCCAATACCAAAGTTCTTACGCTAGCGTATCCCGTTGCGCCCAGCCAGACCTATATCAGTCGCGCTACTGTCAATGGGCCTTCAGAAGTTGAAATTCGGGTTCGATTGGATGCCTCGGTTACCAGTCCACATACCTACATCATAGAAAAGCTTAACACGACCCTTAATTCATTCGAGCCCATCAACCAATCAACCTTGGTAGCCTCTCCTGAAGTTATCTTTATTGATAATGAGGTTGATACGGAAGAGAAATCATATACCTACCGTGTTTTGGTAACCAATGGATGTGGCGACTCTGTTGGCGTTTCTAATATTGGGAAGACTATTCTTGCTTCAGGTCTAGCAAATACGCGAAGACTAGTGAATACGCTTTTCTGGACAGAGTATGAAGATTGGGAAGAAGGTGTAGATCAATACCGTATTTTCCGTCGAATAGACAATGAGCCTTTCCCTTCTCTTCTAACTACCATTCCTGCTGGGATTGGTTTTTATGAAGATGATGTGAGCAATTTGCTTTACACAGAGGGCGAATTTTGCTACACCGTGGTCGCCGAGGAAGCAACGGGTAGTTTTCTTCCAGATGCGGCCATTTCCAATGAAATTTGCCTCACCCAAGAGCCGGTGATTTGGATACCGAATGCCTTTGTGGTGAATGGTTTCAATCACATTTTCAAACCTGTCATCAGTTTTGCTGATTTCGATAACTACAAAATGGAAATCTACAGTCGGTGGGGAGGTGTTGTATTCAGCACCGATGATATTGAAATGGGATGGGACGGAACGATGAATGGCGAACAAGTTCCTGAGGGTCTTTACGCCTATTACATCTTCGTGTCTGATGGTGCTGGTAGAATTTTTGAGCGCCGTGGTACGTTGACCATGCTCATTTCGGGCATCGATTAGGTGCATTGTCCTTCAAATTTTGTACCTTTGCACGCTCATTCATGCATTTAATCACATGGCATTTAACGCAAGCGATAAAATCGTCGGGGAAGGTCTAACCTACGACGATGTGCTGCTCATTCCCGCTTACTCGCAAATCTTACCTCGGGAAGTATCGGTAGCCTCTCATTTTTCGAGAAACATTGTTCTGAACACCCCGGTAGTATCAGCAGCGATGGATACGGTAACTGAATCCCACATGGCCATTGCTATGGCTCGGGAAGGGGGAATTGGTGTCATTCACAAAAACATGAGCATCCGCGAACAAGCCAACGAGGTTCGTAAGGTTAAACGCTCTGAAAGTGGATTAATCCAAGATCCGGTTACTTTGCATATGAGTGCCCTCGTGGGCGATGCTTTGCAGCAGATGGCTGAGAACAAAATTGGCGGAATTCCCGTGGTAAACGATAATGGTATCTTGGTAGGAATTGTGACCAATAGAGACCTTCGCTTTGAGAAAAACCTGAACAGGCCGATCACAGAAGTGATGACTGGTCAAAATATCGTTAAGGCTACAGAGGGAACCGATTTAGCGATGGCTGAGGCCATACTTCAGAGCCACAAAATTGAGAAACTGCCGGTGGTTGATTCCAATGATAGACTTGTGGGTCTTATCACCTATCGCGACATCATTAAACTTAAGGAGTTTCCGATGGCCTGCAAAGATCAATACGGAAGACTTCGGGTTGCAGCAGGCGTTGGCGTAACAGCTGACACCATGGAACGTGCAGAAGCACTGGTAGCTGCCGGGGTTGATGCGCTTATTATAGATACTGCTCACGGACATAGCCGAGGCGTTTTAGACATGCTTCGCAAGGTGAAAAATGCCTTTTCGGATATCGATATTGTGTGCGGAAATATTGCGACTGCGGCTGCAGCGAAAGCCCTTGTAGACCACGGTGCTGATGCAGTAAAGGTTGGAATTGGTCCAGGATCGATTTGCACAACCCGTATCATTGCCGGAGTTGGCGTTCCGCAGCTAACCGCTGTGATGGAAGTTGCTTCAGCCATACAAGGCTCCGGAGTTCCAGTTATTGCCGATGGAGGTATTCGATTTACAGGTGACATCGTTAAGGCCATCGCCGGCGGTGCCGGAACTGTTATGATAGGCTCTATGCTCGCAGGTGTTGAAGAATCCCCAGGAGAAACCATTATTTACGAAGGTCGTCGATTCAAATCGTACCGAGGCATGGGATCTCTGGAAGCCATGCAGAAAGGTTCCAAAGACAGGTATTTCCAGGACGCTGAGGATGATATCAAAAAGCTTGTTCCAGAAGGCATCTCAGGTAGGGTTCCATACAAGGGCACAACCCGTGAGGTTATGTACCAAATCGTAGGTGGATTGCGCGCCGGAATGGGATACTGCGGAGCAGCGGATATAAAAACACTGCAAGAGGCAAAATTCGTCCGCATTACCAACGCCGGAATAAAAGAAAGCCACCCGCACGATGTATTCATCACACGGGAAGCACCGAACTACAGTATTCGCTAACAGTTTATTACCTTTAGCCCCCTTAAAGACTTAAACATCAACTTATGAACCGTCTATTGACTTTTATTGCCGCTGTTTTCATTGTTATAGCTACTCAAGCGCAGACAGGAAATGACATTGTTCTTACTGTAGCAGGAGAAAATGTGACCCGCAATGACTTCGAAAGCATTTTCAAGAAGAACAATCGCGATTCTGTCATTACACGTGCATCGTTGGATGAGTACATGGAGCTATTCATTAACTTCAAACTAAAAGTGAAGGAAGCGCGTGAATTGGGGTTAGACACCAATGCTGCATTCACACGAGAATTGAAAGGGTATAGAAAGCAATTGGCTCGACCTTACCTGATCGACAACGAACTGCTCGATGAGTTGGTTCAAGAAGCATACGAACGCTCGAAAACAGAGGTTCGTGCAGCGCATATCCTTGTAAAGGTCGAACAAAACGCTTCTCCAGAAGATACGCTCGCGGCTTATAATCGCGCCATTAAACTTCGCAACCGCATTTTGGCAGGTGAAGTTTTTGCCGATGTAGCCCGTTCAAAAGGAGGATCTGATGACCCCTCAGTTCGCGACAATGGCGGTGATTTAGGCTATTTCTCTGCCTTCCAAATGGTGTATCCATTCGAATCAGCAGCTTTTTCTACTCCAGTAGGTGAAGTGTCAATGCCAATTCGCACCCGCTACGGTTACCACATTGTCAAAACCATCGACAAGAGACTTGCACGCGGAGAAATCAAAGTGTCTCACATCATGGTTCGGACGCCAACCGGAAATGACCCTGCTGTGTTGGCGGAAGCAGAAGCCAAAATCAAAGAGATCTATCAGAAATTACAAGAAGGTGCCGATTTTTCGGAGATGGCTATGCGCTACTCGCAAGATGCAAGCACCTCAAAAACAGGAGGCGAATTGCCTTGGTTTGGAACGGGTAAAATGGTAGAAGAATTTGAAAATGTATCGTTTGGCTTAAAGAACAACGGCGATGTTTCAGAACCTTTTCGCTCTTCTTACGGTTGGCACATTGTAAAGCGCATTGACTACCGTCCGGTGGCGAGCTTTGAAGACAGTGAAGCTGAAATCCGCAAAAAAGTAAGTCGCGATTCACGTGCAGATCTTACGAAAGCATCTTTCCTTGCTAAACTCCGCAAGCAATATGGAACAACCATCAACGCGAAAGCGTTAAAACCTATTTACAAAGCGGCTGCGCAAGACAGCGCCTTTTCAGGTGGGAATACCCTGGAAGTGAAAAAATTGAAAAAACTGAACAAACAATTGTTTTCAGTAGATGGATCAGTTTACACTGCAAGACAGTTCTACGACTACCTGCGTGAAACCAAAGTTCGGAAACGCGACCTTACGGGCAAGCAAATCGTGGATGAACAGCTAGCAGAATACATAGACAAGCAATTGGTGGACTATGAAGACAGCAAACTGGAAAGCAAGCACAACGATTTCCGTTTGCTCATGAATGAATACCACGATGGAATCTTGTTGTTTGAACTTACGGATAAAAAAGTGTGGTCGAAAGCGGTAAAGGACACCCTCGGACTAGAAGCTTTCTATGCCGCAAACCAGAACAAGTTCATGTGGAAAGAACGCATCACAGGTGCTACGTTTAGCTGCGCCACTGAAGCGATTGCGAAGCAAGTAACCAAAATGATATCGAAAGGAAAAACACCTATCGAGATCAAGGAAGAACTCAACAAAGACTCCAATCTCAATGTAATTTTGGAAGAAAGCACTTGGGAAAAAGGAGACAATGAACTCATGAACCAGGTTGAATGGAAACCCGGTACAGTTTCAACCGTTCCTTTCAATGGTCAATTCGTTGTAGTGCAAGTTGTAGAAGTGATTCCTCCTGTTGCAAAACGTCTTGATGAGGCTCGGGGAATGATTACGGCAGAATATCAGAGCTACCTAGAGAAGCAATGGATTGAAGAATTGAGAACGAAATACAACTTCTCAGTCAACCGCGACGTTCTCTACAGCATTCAATGAGAACCCTGATAGGAGCATACACTGCTATTGTAATTATCGGTTGTGGAACTAGCAATCGAGGTGAAGAAGTTGTTACTGAAAACGCTGCTGCCCGGGCGTATGAAAATGTGCTCACCTGGGAAGAAGTTTCGGCTATTGTCCCCGACCACGCTACCGTTGAGGACAGCACGGCACTTGCGGATAGATACATCAGTGACTGGCTGAAAGAGCAAGTACTTTTACACCAGGCAGAGTCTTCACTACCCGAGAATGAAAGAAAGTTCGAAAAGGAGCTCGAACGTTATCGAAAATCCTTGCTCACCTACGCTTACGAAAACCACTTCGTACAACAGCGTTTGGACACAACAGTGAGCAAAGAAGAGGCTGAAGCATTCTACAACGAGAACAAAGACATTTTTACGCTGAAAGACTACATTGTCAAATCGAAGTTCTGCATACTAGCGAATGACACACCCAAGCTAAAGCGCTTTAAAAAATTGTTTGATAGCACTAGTCCTGAAGACCTTGTTGCACTGGAACAATTTTGCGTTGATTACGGCGCTGCCTATTACATTAACATAGATGAATGGATGTATGTGGAAGACCTTTTGACAAAATTTCCATTGGAAGTGTATAATATCGAGGGGTTTTTGCGTCATACGAAATATGCAGAATTCGAACAGGGGGGCAAATTGCACTTTATTCGGATTCTAGATGTACAATTCAAAGACAACATTTCACCTTTAGAATTGGTGTTGCCAGAAGTGACGGAGCTGATATTGAACAAACGGAAAAAAGAATTGCTCACCGCAATGAGGGAACAGTTGTACCGCGACGCACTTTCTAATAAGAACATAGAAAAGCTATACAAATGAGAACGATCGTCACTCTTCTGCTTTGCACATTGCCACTAGCTCTTTGGGCGCAACCCCAAGGGGAAATCATCGATCGCATTGTTGGGGTTGTTGGAGGTGAAATCCTTCTGCAAAGCGATCTAGAGAACAGCATGCTTCAAAAGAAAATGAGTGGTCTTGATGTTTCATCCGATGACCAGTGTCTTTCCATCGAAGAGTTATTATTTCAAAAACTACTGCTAAATCAGGCCAAAGTCGACAGTTTAGACATTACGGAAGCTGAGATACAAGGAGAGATTGATTCGCGCTTGAGCCAATATTTGCAAATGTTCGGTTCGGTGGAAGCGTTCGAAAAGGAATACGGTAAATCTGTAGCGCAATGGAAATCGGAGTTCCGGGACCCGATTCGCGAACAACTACTCATCCGTAAAATGCGCGGATCATTGCAACAAAATGTGAATGCCACCCCTAAAGAAGTGCGCAATTTCTACAACGACATTCCCAAAGACAGCATTCCACTTGTTAGTGAGGAAATTCAATACAGCCAAATTGTAATTCAACCAGAACCCTCCGAGGTTGAGAAAGGCAGGATGCGGAATTTGGCTGATTCAGTGAGAACATTGGTCATAGAAGGTAAGATGACTTTGGCCATTGCAGCCCTCCGGTATTCAGACGATCCAGGATCTAAATACAAAGGCGGGTGCTACGAAAATGTTCGGAAAGGACAATTTGTTCCTGAATATGAAGCTGCCGTTCAGGTTATTGAGGAAGGCGCTATCACACCGGTATTTGAAAGCGATTTTGGCTTCCATTTCGTTAAGCTCACTGAGAAACGAGGTGAAGTGTATTCATCATGCCACGTGCTGTTCTCACCGAAAGTGAGTGATGCCGATTTGGTAGCAGCGCAGGTAAAGCTAGATAGCATTGCGTTGGCGATTTCTGCTGACAGTATCTCCTTCGATAAGGCCGCACTCCGCTACTCAACAGATGACGAAACAAAAAACCAAGGTGGAAAGGTATCGAATTACTACCAAGGTGGGCTTCGGCACAGTGTTGATGAGCTTGAGCGCAACTTGTTCTTTGTGCTAGACAAACTGAAGGTAGGCGAAGTTTCTCAGCCGATAGCCCTGGAAACACCTTCAGGCACTCCCTACTTTGTACTCTTTAAACTCGACGCGCGCATTCCGGCACACCAAGCGAATCTTACAG
>JBJOIB010000392.1:0-2881 GCA_046047375.1 Bacteroidota bacterium | reverse complement strand
CGTCGATTACTTTGAAGAGTAAGTCAGAGGTCTGTGCATTGACAGGAGCCATGAATCGAATTGCTTTTTCCATAACGCTAATACGCTCGTTAGGTGCTAAAGTTCCGAAATATCCTGCTTGCATCCACTGTCAGATCGGCATTCTAGTTTGTACCTTTGCGAAAACAATTCCATGGAAAACGTGTTCCCGCTTGCTGCTGATGCCTTTTCTCTACCTGAAGGCGCTTTATCCATTTGGCCTTCTGATGCAGAATTTGATGGTGATTCGGCCTGGCTATACCACAATGAAGCGCAGCTCGAGCGCGACTTTAAGGATATTCCGGACGTAGCGTGGGATTTGTTGGAGGCAACAGATTATGAGACCGTATTGGAATTATCAGGATGTTCGCGACCTATGGGAGAGCAGCGGGAGTACGTTGCGGTAGTGATAACGCGCGATCAAAAGCTCACAGGGTTAATTCAACGCGCCAAAGCTCCCCTCCTGCTTCGTATTTCACCTGGCACTAAACGCATTCGGTTGGCTCCCAATGGATGTGTGTCTATTTTGCCTTGAACCAATTACCCGGTTTACTTGTTCTTTTCAAAAGTTTGTACCTTTAGGAAACCGGATTAACAAAAGGGAGTTATGGAGACGTGCATCACAGATGGAATTCAGGTATCGGTTCAACCGCGCTTTGAACAAAAAGCCGTGCACATGGGCAAAGATGTGTTTTTCTTTTCCTACCACATTTCCATTACAAACCTAAGTTCGGCACCTGTTAAGTTGCTTCACCGCAAGTGGAGTATTTTTGATGGAAACGGCAATTACCGTGAGGTTGAAGGTCCAGGAGTCATCGGTAAACAGCCTGAAATCAATCCAGGCGCCATGTTTAGCTATACCTCGGGTTGTGATATCATTTCGAATTTCGGTTACATGGAGGGCACGTATGTCTTTATGAACCAGTTGAATCGCACCTTGTTGGTGGTGCGCATACCTCGTTTTAAAATGGAGGTTCCTTGGGCACTCAACTAATCACCTCTATTTCCGTTTTTTTACTCTTTTTTTCGGCTTACTCGCCGGATGATGCCCCGGGTGAAAAAATCAATGGGGTTTCGTTCATGGGCAATCCACGCAGGATTGATGCGCATGCAATCAACCATTTGACTGTTTTAGGAAGCAATGAAATTACATTGATGCCATTTGCTTACGGACAAAGTGGGTCTTCTGACTTGATTTGGAAAGATTTGAAATGGCAATGGTGGGGAGAATCGTCTCAAGGAACAGAAGAAACCATTTTGCTGGCGCAAGATGCCGGGCTGGATGTGATGATCAAACCCCAGATTTGGTTCGATCACGGCAGTTTTACAGGACACTTTTCACTTCCTTCGGATGAGGAATGGAGAACGTTTGAGGCTACGTATTCTGATTACATCTTACACTACGCTCGTATGAGCGAAAAACATGGTCTAAAGCGATTTTGCATCGGAACTGAACTTTGTCGGTTTGTTGAAGAACGCCCGCTGTATTGGAAAACACTCATCGATAGCATCAGGACCTGTTATTCAGGCCAGCTTGTATACGCCGCTAATTGGGATACGTACGATGATTTTGCCTTGTGGAACGAACTGGATTACATAGGTGTAGATGCCTATTTCCCGCTATCAGAAAGCAAAACACCGACCGTGAGAGAGCTAGTAGTAGGCTGGACCCCGCATGTGCTTCAAATGAAAAACATAAGTGAAAAGCATCGAAAGCCGGTAGTGTTCACAGAATGGGGGTACCGCAGCATGGATTTTTGTGCTTCGAAACCATGGGAAGTTGGGCACGGCGATGACGTGAACTTGAAAGGGCAAGCCAATGCCTACAAGGCTTTTTACATCGCAATGTACTCCCAACCGTGGTTTGCAGGTGGTTATGTTTGGAAGTGGCATCCCGAACACGAACAAGCCGGAGGAGAGAAAAACAATCGGTTCACACCACAAAACAAACCCGCTGAGGAAACACTTCGACAGTTGTTTCACGCTTCCAAATAAAGATGTCCTTCACTACCTTTGCACCATGAGTAAAACAATCGTAATCACAGGTGCAAGCAGCGGTATTGGCTATACCACGGCAGAAATGCTCGCTGAGGCCGGGTACACCGTTGCCATGCTTTCACGGAATCTCGAAAAGCCATCTGAGCTTGAACGACGTTTTGAACGTGCTATGGCCTTTGCATGTGATGTAACCGATGACGTACAAGTGCAGCTAACCATCCAAAGAATTGTGGAGCGCACCGGAGGCATTGATGTGCTGATCAACAATGCCGGACTGGGAATCTTTGATCCTTTGGCCGAAGCGAAGCTGAGCGATTGGCATCACATGATCGATGTGAATGTAAAGGGTTTGCTGAGCTGCATTCACGCAGGGTTGCCGTTTTTACGCCAGCGAAAAGGACACATCATTAACCTGGGTTCTGTGGCATCGCACCATGTTTTTGCTAACTCTGGAGTTTATTGTGCAAGTAAACACGCTGTTCTCGCTATTTCTGAGGCATTGCGTATCGAATTGTCTTCTGAGATTCGCGTAACAACCGTTAGTCCGGGATCTGTGAATACAGCATTTATCCATCAAACACGCAACGAGAAACTGCTGGAGAGTTATGTTCCCAATTTCGAAGCGGGTCTATCCCCACAGATCATTGCTACCCATATCAAGCAAATCATTGAAACACCTGCTGAAGCGGTGGTAAGCGAAGTAATTATCCGACCAAACAAAGCAACCTTATGAAAAAGCTGCTCTTTTTGTCTGCCATTATTGTAGTTTCTGCATGCAACAACAAACCGGAGACGGTGAATCCAAAGGCAGAACCAGACGTTATTGTACAAAGTGACGGGGTGAATGACTATACGGCACGTGCAA
>JBJOIB010000391.1:0-3028 GCA_046047375.1 Bacteroidota bacterium | reverse complement strand
AGCAGTTCACGCTTAAGCACTTTAAGCGCAACCTCCCGGTCAAAAAGCGGGTCACGGGCGCGATAAACATAGGCCATCCCCCCTATGCCCAGCTCTTCGATGATCTCGTAGCGGTCAAATTTTTTCTGTACATCCATCAGTCAGTAGTATAACGAGCGAGACTATCCGCCTGCCGTACATTTGGATTGCAGATTTTTGCACCAGCCATACGGTAAAATCACATCATTTGATGGAGTCAACTCATGTTCAACCCAATCGCCTATTTAATTGAAAACATTTCATGGTACGAGCCGATCTACAACATTGCGTGGGTGTTATTCATGATCTACGCGCTGACGCTGCCACTGCTATTCCTCGCCCTCTTCAAAATTCCCGCATTGCGCGATGTTCAACCCACACAATCGTGGACGTATCACTTCCGAACCTATCGCTACCTGCTTGGAGCCGCGTTCGTCGTCTTCTCGTTCAGACTCATCCCTTACTGGATCTTCAACGACAAGATTCTGCACTTCCTTGGCGGCGGACTTGCCATCGCGCTCGTCTATGAGTATCTTGTTCTAAATTTCAATGTCTACGAAGGGACGGGAATCTTCAGCCTCAAATCAGCACGAGAACGCAAGTCCACGCACCTGTTGGCAAATCTGATTCTGTTGTTGATGTTTGCCTCCTTTTTCAGCGTGTTTTCGGAACTATATGAATTCGTCTCGAAATATATCGCCGGCTATCAATTCGACTCCAGCGGACTGGACACCTGGGTGGACATCATGGCAAACCTCGGCGGGGCGTTCCTGGGTTGTTTGCTGATCTGGTTATGGAAATACAAGAAAAAAGACGGGGAACCCGTCTTGTGATCAAATCAATCGCGCAAAAAATTACGGAACACATCGGGCATCCCATACTGCTCTTACTGGGCGCTGTGCTTTTTTTTAGTACTGCGCACCACGCTTTCAATTTCTGGGAACGATCTGCAGTGACCATGCTCGGCATGTTTATTATAGGAACACCCTTCCTTGGTTTTGTAGTTACTTTTCTTTGGCGCAGGACTGTTCCGCACCTGTATAGTATCGAACGAAAGCGCCTATACTTATTCATCATCCCCACACTGTTGGTCAGTATATTCATCGCGACACGCGTATATCGAGTCCCTGAAAGTTACCACTTTCTCACCGTATCACCTGCTGCTTCTGGAGAAGAAATTATTGGTCTATTAGAGGTTAAAACCAGCGGCGTGGTAGTGGATGTGAAAAAAAACGCGCTGGAAAGCAACTGGAGTGAGGCAGATCATGTATTGTATGCATCAAAAGACTCCACTCCCTTCACAGTCTCTTTCAAGAGCAGCGTGGATCAACCAGTAACCGTACTATTTCAGGCATCACCGCAAAGCGGCAAAGTATACATATCACTGGATAACAAATCGATCGAAACAGATCTGTATTCATCGATCAATGAAAACAATCTCGTTGAACTTCAGCCAAAGTATCGCGGCATACCAAACTGGTTATTCGCTCCAGCATTATTTCTCATAGACGCGGCTACTTTTGGATTAATGATCATGTTCCTTCTGGTGATGCAGGATCTTGGTGAGAGAGAAACGGCACTACATCCCAAAGAAAAGCAACGCGCTCACCGAAAATATCTATTGGTATTGATCTTGCTTGGCATTATCGTGCATGTATTAAATGCACTGGCTGTACCCTTATTTCTTGGGCCTGACAGCCTTTCCTTTTTAGAAGGCAGTGTTCATTTATTGAAATACGGCGACCTGAATGGCGTATCATCAATACGCGGACCGGGTACCACTTTTTTCTTCGCTCCGATCATGGTTGTTTTCGGTCGTAACGGGTGGGGTGTAAAAATCATGCTTCATTTGATCGCCATAGCATGTATCCCTGTAAGCTATCGGGTGGGATGGCAGGTAAGTAAAAAACAATCTGTGGCGCTAATCAGCGGATTGCTTGCGGTTCTCTCACCGGATCTGTTGTTCTACTCAAATTATATTATGTCTGATGTGCCAAATATCTTTATTGTATTGACGTTCATTACGGTGTTACTCTCGGCGTTGAATGGCACAGATAAGCGTTGGATCTTATCAACAATGCTGGTTGGATCGTTCGCTATACTGTGGCGTTCTGAAAACATCGTCATGTTGACATTTGGCGTACTGGCATTGGCAGGCTCTGCCGTTTTGGGTCAAATAAATTCCGGGAGACCAGCCAGGAAATACCTTATCTACCTTGGCATGTCGTTGTTTGCAGCACTCCTGCCCATACTTTGGTGGTCCGGGCATAACCTGAGAGTTCACGGCTTTTTCGGAATGAGCAATTATCAGGGTGAAGTATTCTATGACGGCTGGATATACTTCGGTGATGCAAGCAACTTGTCTTTTTCAGACCCAAATTCAGCCGCAGTGCAAGCGATCAATGACGTAATGAAAAAATACGAAGTCATTGTTACCGATAAAAGCGGTGTACCAACCGGCTGGGAACTATACCCGGCCATGCTGGAAGCAGGATATACCCCAAAACAGACCTTTGATCTGATGGCATCTGCGGCACGGGATTCAATTATGCGCAACAAAGAAACTGCCATTAAATTATTGTTCATGAAATATAACGATGGGTTGACACCGGAGATCACTCATAATATTACATATCCTCTGCCCGATGAGCCTCCACGAGTAGATTCGTACAAGATCGATTACTTTGATGAAGAGACGCTGAGCATTCCCGCATTGATCAGACTACAACGCCAAATCAATACGTGGACTATGACGTTTTATCCACGCATCTACCCGACCTGGGTGCTGTTCTGCATTTTGACAATTTTCCTCAGCCTGTTCCGCTCCCCTTTGGACAAATGGATTGCATTAACATGCATCACTGCATCCAGAATTTTCATTCCGCTTACATTGGGAGTCGCCTTTTGGCGCTATACACTGGCAGGTTGGATCCCCGCGCAGATCATTGCGATCAGTTGGATGGGGATATTCTTTTCAGGTGTAAGGGTCTTGTTTCAGAAAAAAGACACT